>NZ_AYZJ01000028.1:77983-139245 GCF_001436615.1 Lacticaseibacillus camelliae DSM 22697 = JCM 13995 | reverse complement strand
AGAAACAGACAAAACTTTATATTATTTCATTTGTCAACTTGACAGGGCCGAGTGCAAAGGCACGAGATTTTTTTGTTTACTAAATTATTTGGCGAGTGGGACGTCTTCGCTTTTGACCTTGCCCTTGACGCCCAGCGAAACGATGAAGGCGACAATGGCAATGATCAGGACAAAGCCGAAGCCGAGGTGGGCGCCGGTGGTCAAACCGGCAACGCCAGCCTGCTGAGCCGAGCCCAAGGCGAGCATTGACGTGGCAATGGCGGTGGCCACGGCCCCGACGATTTGCTGCAGGGTGTTGAGAATGGCACTGCCATCAGCACTCTCGGACCCAGGCAGGGAGTTCAGACCGTAAGTCTGAGCAGGCGACATGGCGAGCGGTGCGCCAATCATCAAAATGATGTGGCCGGCGATGACTCGGGCCAGGCTGCTGTGCGCGTTAGTTGACATCAGGACCACGACGCCGATCATCGCGACGATGAAGCCAATGCGGGTGAGCCACTTGGCCCCGAAGTGGTCGTAAAGGCGACCGGCAACAGCGGACACCGCAGCGTTGACGATGCCGCCGGGCAGCATGGCCAAACCGGTCATTGCGACAGGCAGGCCCATGACGTTTTGCAGGTATTGAGGCAGCAGGTACATCGAGGCGAGAATCACGCCGAAGTCCAGCATGACCAGCAAGGTGCCGGTAGTGAAGGCACGGTTTTTGAATGCCTTTAAGTTCAGCATTGGGGCAGTTTGACTCTGCTGACGGCCGGCGTACATGGCTAATGCGGCGATGCCGACAACCAGCGCCAAGATGACGCGGACGGACAACCAACCAGCGTCACTGGCCATCGAGGTCCCGATGACGATACCACCGAAGCCAATCGTGGATAGCGCAATGGACGCCCAGTCGATGGAAACACTTTTCTGTTCAAAGGCGTTGTCCAGCGCGACGGCAGTCAGGATGAAGGCAACCGCCAAGAACGGCACGAGCAGCCAGAAAATGGCGTGCCAGGACGAAACGCCCAGCAGGATCCCAGTGATGGTTGGGCCGATGGCAGGTGCGAACATGATGACCAAAGCGGCCAAGCCCATGACAGTGCCCAGGCGATACGGCGGGAAGATCTGCATCGCGACGGCGAACATCAGCGGCAGCACCAACCCGGTGCCGATCCCCTGCATCATTCTCCCGAATAACAGGACGGGGAAAGTGGGTGCCAAAGCGGCGATGACGGCGCCAATCAGGAAGGCACCAAGGCCGAACAGCACGATCTTCTTAGTGGCGAACCGCTTCGTCAGCATGCTGGATAGCGGCATGCAGATCCCGATGACCAGCATGTAGCCTGTGACCAGCCACTGAACGGTGCCTTGAGTGACATGAAGAGATGCCATCAGGGATGGCAGCGCGATATTCAGTGCGGTTTCTGAGAACATGCCGACGAACGAGCCGATCATGAGGCCCAGCATCGCAACGGCGGGATGTGCAATTTGCACGCGCGCTTTCGGCAGACTTTGAGACATTTCCATAAAATAAAAACTCCTTACCTGAAAAAATTGCCCTTACCAAACCAACAAAAAATCCCCACGGCATTGGCCATGGGGACTTGGCAGCACCATAATAGGCGGAATGTTGCTGCGATTTGTTCTTTTCGGGCCGAGGCCCAACGTCTGGTTATAATACGCGCAAGCGGCCTCCCAAGTCAAGCATTTTCTGAAAACGGTGGGGCGACAGGTGGTGCCAGAGCACGCTCTGTAGTACAGGTTTCAGGGTCGGAAACTAAAAAAACTGAGAAATGTTTTAGTAAATATTTTAGTAGTCGAAACGGACCTGCTTCATTTATCAGAATGCCTACATAACAGCAACCAGCTTTGGTAACTTGGACTAGCAATATTTTTTGAATCACCTAGAAATATCTACGAAAACGCTGAATGCGCTTTACTTTTTACCGGCATTCAGTAAAATTGGAGAAAGAGAGGAGGCGTGTGCATGGCAACACTCAAAGATGTCGCCGCGGCAGCCCAGGTTTCCATTACCACCGCCAGTCGGGTGCTGAATCGTGATGAGAGCTTTTCCGTCACGGACCAGACCCGCCAGAACGTCCTGAAGGCCGCTTCGACCTTGGGCTACGCTAGGCCGACGGTGCGCCACAAGAATAGTGGAACGGTCGTGCTCTATCAGTGGTACCCAGATGCCAAGGGCATGAGCACGGATTACTACAGCACGATCCGCCAAGCGGTGGAACAGGAACTCGCTGCCGTTGACTTAGGCGTGGTCCGGTTTTTCCCGGGCGATTCGATGCCGGCACTGTCGCGCTACGATGGGGTGCTGGCGCTGGGCAAGTTTAGTCCCGCTCAGTTGACCAAGCTGACCACCCGCGATCAGCCACTGATCGTCATTGATCAGGACGTGCTTTCCCGTAAACTGTCCTGTGTCGTTCCAGATTTTGAAGGTGGTGTGGCGCAAGTCGTCGCGCACATGGTGCAAAGTGGTGTGCGGCACCCCCTGTTTCTGGCGGGCCAGGAACACGCTAGTGACGGGTTCGCCCTGGCCGATCCGCGCACCCACTTCTTCCCCTTGCAGGCGGTAGCGGCCGGGCTGCCCATTGCGACCACGTTGACTTCTGATTTCACGATGAACGGGGCGTACAAGGTGATCTCGCAGTTTCTCGCCAAGCGTGATCACTGCGCGTTTGACGCCATTTTTTCCGCAAACGATGAAATGGGGATCGGCGCGCTGAAGGCCTTGCAGGAGCACGGCATCAAGGTCCCGGAGCAGGTCGCGGTATACGGGTTCAACGATCTGAACATGGGGCGGTTTGTCAGCCCCGCGCTGACTTCGGTGCGCGTGCGCAGCGAGGAACTCGGTGCCGCGGCGGTCCAGCTGTTGCAGGCTAAGCTGGAGGGAACGCTCACTTTTCCGCTGCGCATCACCCCTGAAAGCGAACTGATTGTTCGCGGCAGTACTAATTAATTTGTAGTTTGACCTTAAAGGAGGAAGCAATAATGGATGTAGAGGAACTGAAGACAAAATTTGAAGCGGTGTTTGGTCAGCCAGCCTCGGCCACTTATTTTGCGCCAGGCCGGATCAACCTGATCGGCGAGCACACCGACTACAACGGTGGGCATGTTTTCCCGTGCGCGATCAGCCTTGGGACGTACGCGGCAGTGGCCCAAAATGACGCGGGGGCGCTGCGGCTGTACTCGGGTAATTTTGACCAAGTGGGTATCGTTGAGGTCGCCCTCAGTGACCTCGCAACACCGGCCGACAAGAAGTGGACAGATTACTTCAAGGGCATGGCGCAGCTGCTGCAAAAGAATTATCCAGCCTTCACCCAAGGCCTGGATGTTTACATCTTCGGCAACCTGCCAAACGGCGCCGGCCTGTCGAGCTCGGCTTCCCTCGAGCTGCTGGCAGGGACGATTCTCAAGGATCAGTACGGGTTGAAGGAATCCATGCTTGATCTGATCAAGCTGGGCCAGAAGGTTGAAAATGGCTACATTGGCGTCAACTCCGGGATCATGGATCAGTTCGCGATCGGCATGGGTAAGGCGAATCACGCGACTTTGCTGGACACCAACACGCTGGAATACGAATCCGTGCCGCTGGACCTGCAAGACAATGTGATCTTGATCATGAACACCAACAAGCGCCGTGAGCTGGCCGACTCCAAGTACAACGAGCGCCGCAGCGAGTGCGAGGAGGCGTTGCGCCGCCTGCAGACTAAGCTCGACATCAAGACCCTTGGTGACCTGAATGAGGATCAATTCGATCAGGCCAGTTACCTGATTTACGACGGCACCCTGATTCGGCGTGCGCGCCACGCGGTGTTTGAAAACCAGCGGACTATCAAGGCGGCAGCTCAGCTCAAGGCCGGCGACCTGGTCGGCTTCGGCCACTTAGTCTCAGCGTCCGGCGTCAGCCTGGCGTATGATTACGAGGTGACCGGCGTTGAGCTCGACACGCTGGTCAAAGAGGCCGTTAAGCAGCCTGGCGTGTTGGGCGCTCGCATGACCGGCGCCGGGTTTGGCGGCTGTGCGATCGCGCTGGTGGCCAAGGACCACGTTGACGCGGTCAAGGCGGCGGTCGGTGCTAAGTACCAAGAGACGATTGGCTACGCGCCATCGTTCTACGTCGCAGAAATTGCTGACGGCCCCAAGCGGTTGGATTAAGGCGCCTGTTCAGGTTTCAGGGAAATAGGAAAGGAAGTTTTGTTGATGACAATTGCAGTTTTAGGTGGGGCCGGTTACATCGGCTCGCACACCGTGGCGCAGCTGGTCAAGGCCGGCGAGGACGTCGTCGTGCTTGATAACTTGATCACCGGCCATCGCCAGGCGGTGGACCCGAAGGCGCGCTTTTACCAAGGCGACATTCGCGACTACAAGTTTCTGAGCAGTGTATTTTCAAAGGAAAAAATTGAGGGCATCATTCACTTCGCGGCTTTTTCCATCGTGCCGGAGTCGATGAAAGATCCGCTCAAGTACTTTGATAACAACACCGGCGGTTTGATCACGCTGCTGGAGGCCATGCACCAATTCGGCATCAATAAGATCGTCTTTTCCTCAACGGCGGCCACGTATGGTGAGCCGAAATCGATTCCCATCAAAGAAACCGATCCGCAGGTCCCGACCAATCCCTACGGCGAGTCCAAGCTGGCCATGGAAAAAATTATGCACTGGAGCGACGTTGCGTACGGCATCAAGTTTGTCGCGCTGCGCTACTTCAACGTCGCCGGTGCCATGCCAGACGGCAGCATTGGTGAGGACCACCACCCTGAGACGCACCTGATCCCAATTATTTTGCAGGTCGCGGCAGGGACGCGCACCGGACTGCAGATTTTCGGTGATGATTATCCGACCAAGGACGGCACCAACGTGCGCGATTACGTCCATGTGGTCGATTTGGCCGATGCCCACATTCTCGCGCTGAAGTACCTGCGCGAAGAACACGACTCGAACGCCTTTAACCTGGGTTCCGCCACGGGCTTTTCCAACTTGGAGATCCTGAACGCGGCGCGCAAGGTGACCGGCAAGGAAATCCCGGCCACGATTGGGCCGCGGCGGGCCGGGGATCCCAGCACGCTGATTGCGGCGTCTGATAAAGCTCGCGAGATTCTGGGCTGGAAGCCGCAGTACGATGACGTCGAAAAGGTCATCGAAACCGCCTGGAACTGGCACGAAAGTCACCCGAAAGGCTACGGTGACCGGGCATGACAGCAGTCGAGCGCCAGGTTGATTACATTCTCCAGCTGAACACGGCGTACTCCGAGCTGGATCGGACCTTTCTCGTGAATCGAATCCTGAACTTGGTTGGTGATGCCGCCCGCGATTTGCCGGCGCAGGCTGATGCGTTAGCGAACCTCGATCAGCTGGTTGAGGCTGGGATCCAAAGCGGTAGGATCGAAGACCGGCTGAGCGCCCGCCAGATTCTGGAGGCCGAGCTGATGGCCTTGGCCACCCCGACGCCAAGCCAGACCAACGCGGCCTTTTGGCAGAAGTATCAGGCGTCGCCGAAAACGGCCACAGATTGGTTCTACGGTCTGTCACGAGCGAATAACTACATTCAAACCCGTGCGATTGCCAAGAACATCGGCTTCACCACGCGCACGGACTATGGCGACCTGGAGATCACCATCAACCTATCCAAACCAGAAAAGGACCCGAAGGACATCGCTGCGGCAGCTCATGCCAGCGCCACTGCGACTTACCCGGCCTGCCAGCTGTGCATGGAAAATGAGGGGTACGCCGGCCGCAGCGATTATCCGGCGCGGGGCAACCACCGCATCGTTCGTTTCACTTTAGGGGGGCGCACTTGGGGCTTCCAGTACTCGCCGTATGCGTATTTTGGGGAGCACGCGATTTTTCTGGACAGTGTGCATGAGCCGATGAAAATCACGCGCACGACCTTCACGAACCTGCTGGAGATCTTGACGCTGTTCCCGGATTACTTTGTCGGCAGCAATGCCGACCTGCCGATCGTCGGCGGCTCAATGCTGGCGCACGAGCACTATCAGGGCGGCAAGCACGTGTTTGCAATGAACAAAGCTGCCGTGGAGACGCCGTTTAAGCTGACCCAGTGGCCGCAGGTGTCCGCCGGGATCGTGAAGTGGCCAATGAGTGTGATCCGTCTGGAGTCGGCGGACAAGGAGGCGCTGGTTTCAGCGGCCGAGCAGGTTCGTGCGACTTGGGCGGCGTACACCGATGAGTCAGTCGATGTCCGGGCCCAAACAGCAGGTGAGCGTCATCACACAGTGACGCCGATCGCCACGCGCGATGGAGACGTCTTTCGCCTGGATCTAGTGCTGCGGGATAACCAGACCTCGTCTGAATTTCCGGATGGCATTTTTCATCCGCATCAGGACGTTCAGCACATCAAGCGCGAAAATATCGGTTTGATCGAAGTGATGGGCCTAGCCATTTTGCCGGCACGGCTCAAGACCGAACTGGTCGAGGTCAAAAAGTATCTGCTGGACCAGCCCAATCAGATTGCCGCCAGTCACAAGCCCTGGGCGGATCACCTCAAGGAGCAGCAGACCTGGACGCCAGCCAATGCCGATGCCCAGCTTGATGACGCCGTGGGCCACGTGTTTGCGCGGGTGCTGGAAGACGCCGGGGTGTTCAAGCGTGATGCGGCAGGCCGCGCGGCGTTTGGCCGGTTCGTCAAGGCGCTATGACAGGAGGCATGTCATGAGCATTCAAATGCACAAATACGGCACGCTGCGCGGCGAGCCGTTGTATGAGTTCATCCTGACCAACCAGGCGGGAATGGCCGTTCATCTGCTTAACTACGGCGCGACCTTGGCGCGCGTGGTGGTGCCGACTGCACACGGGCCGCTGGATCAGATCCTGACCCTGCCCAGCATTGCCGACTATGCCAAGGAGCGCAACTTCCTGGGCGGGACGGTCGGCCGCGTGGTCGGCCGCTTGCCGGGTCATGTCTGGCACCGTGCGGGTGGGGATGTGACCCTGCTGGCCGGCGAAGGCGACAATGCCATCCACGGCGGTCCGGAAGGGTCGGACACGCAGGTGTTCACCGCCCGTTATCAGGAGAGTGAAACCGGCGACCAGGTGACGTTCACGCTGCTGGATCCGGCCGGCCACAACTGCTTCCCGGGGAATGTCAAAACGACCGTCACCTACACCTTGCATGCGAACAACACGCTGACCTTTGCGCTTCACGCCGTCACCGACGAGGAAACGCTGTACAATCCGACCAATCACGTCTACTTCGCACTGGACGGGCTGACGGCCGGGATTGACGACGCAACGCTGACTTTGGCGGCGGATCATTACGCACCGCTTGACGACCACCACCTGCCCAGCAGCGGCTGGGCGCCTGTGGCCGGGACCCCGTTTGATTTTCGCAGCGGGGCCAAGCTGGGCGACCGAATGCCGCAGGTGCTGGACGAGCAAGGCTTTGACCACCCGTTCCTGATTAAAAAGGCGCAGGCCGTGCTGCTCACGGGTAAGACCGGTCGCAAAATGGCACTGACCACGACGGCGCCGGCGGTGGTCATGTACACCGCCAATCACTTTGACCACAGCGGCATCGCCCACAACATTGGGGCGCACAGCGGCGTGGCGCTGGAGGCGCAGATTGCGCCACCAAGCGGGCAGGACTGGTCCAGCATTACGCTGCTGCCAGGCGAGCCGTATGATCTGGAAACCAGTTGGCGCTTCTTTGAATAACACTAATACCCCTTCGCAGCCGCGAAGGGGTTATTTTTTCATCGCAAAAAAGTCTTTTCGCAATATGGAATCACTGCGAAAAATTCATAATTTACACCTAATTGGCCGATAATCTAATCTCTGTCGTGAAGACGAAATCATTCAGATTGGAGCATCGACCATGAATTTTATTAAACGTGCATGGCTTAACCTGATTGCCAGAAAGGGCCGCAGTCTATTGCTGATCTTGGTGACCGGGGCCATCATGCTGTTCGTCATGGCAGGCTTGTTGATCAAGTCGGCGGCGAGCCAAGCCGTCGCCAACGCCAAAAGCAGCGTGGGTGCCACCATTACCTTGACCGCCAACCGCCAGGCGGCCTTCAAGAAAATGCGCAGTGGCAGCAGCGGTACCCCCGGTGGGCAGCCAGGGGGTCAGCCCCCCAGCCTGACGCTGACCCCGGTCAAACTAAGCAGCGCAAAAGAAATCGCTAAGCTCGACTATGTTTCCGGCTATAGTGTCGCCGTTTCGGCCTCAGCAAACGCCAAGAATTTTGACGCGATCAGTACCTCCTCTGCCAGCAGCCAAGGCCCAAGCGGCATGACGACCAGCCGTGGTGACATCAGTCTCTCAGGGGTGTCGAGTACCAGCAGTAGTAGCAGCTTTGCTGACGGCACAGATAAGCTCACTAAAGGGCGCGGCCTGAAGACCAGCGACGTTGGCACTAATAACGTCGTGATCGAAAGCGAACTCGCCACGCAAAACAGCCTTAAGGTCGGCGACACGATCACAGTCAAGGCGACAAGCGGGACCAAGAAGACGCATGCCCTGAAAATCGTCGGCATCTATAAGGCGAAGAGCACCGCCACGGCAACCATGGGTCCCGGTGCCAGCGACCCGGCCAACACGATATTTACGAGCTACACGCTGGCCAACACGCTTAAAGGTAGTAAATACCAAGGAACGGCGGATTCGGTGGTCTTCACTGTCAGCACCCCGAGCCAGGTCGCTGCAGTCAAGAAGCAGGCGAGCAAGCTGGTCTCCAGTAAGTACAGTCTGAGCCTGGATGACCAGAACTACCAGATGGTCAAAACCTCAATGAGCAGTGTGACGAGTTTTGCGGACAAGGTCGTTTGGCTGGTCGCAATTGCCGGGACCATCATCCTGGCCTTGATCGTGATTTTGATGATCCGCGAACGGCGCTACGAAATTGGAATCTTAATGGCGATGGGCGAAAGTCGCTTTAAGATCATTGCCCAGTTCTTCGTTGAACTGTTTGTCGTGCTCCTGGTCGGCGTTGGCATTGCGGCCGCTGGGGGTACCTTCGTCGGCAACCGGTTGGCCGCGCAAGTGACAGCCAGTGCGTCGAGCACCAGCACCGGCCAAACCGCGAGCCAAATGCTCGGCGGCAAGGGCGGCGCGCCAAGTGGGCAAGCACCAGCTGGCGGTCCTAGCGGCCAAATGCCTGGGAGCGCACGGACTGGTGCGGCCACACAGCAAAAGCAGACCAAACTGGCGGTCAAGGTGACGGCCAAAGACGTCGCGCTGTTGTTCGGGCTAGGGCTTGCCATCATTTTATTGGCGATTCTGGCTGCGGCTGCGGGCATCTTGCGGCTTCAGCCCAAGATGATTCTGATTCAATAGACTGGAGGGTCAACGATGTTAGAAACTGAGAAGATGACTTACTGGTATACGACCGCATCGGACTACTTGTTCAAGGACGTCGACCTGCGGTTTGAGCCCGGGCGCTCCTATGCTATTGTCGGCCAGTCCGGCACTGGCAAAACCACCATGGTGTCGCTGCTGGCGGGGCTAGACGCGCCCAAGGCCGGGAAGATCAAGATTGCCGGGCAGGACATTGCCAAGATGGGTCTGGGCGCTTATCGAAGGCGGCAAGTCAGTGTCGTTTTTCAAGCGTTCAATCTCTTCACCTACATGTCGGCGCTGGAGAATCTGATGACCGCGATGGCCATCACGAAGTCCAGCCGCCGGGGCGATCAGGAATTTTCCCGGGACATGCTGCGCAGGCTGGGCCTGACGGATGAGCAGATGACCCAGAATGTCCAGCGTCTCTCGGGCGGTCAGCAGCAGCGCGTGGCCATCGCCCGCACGATGGTCTGCGACGCGCCGCTGGTGGTCGCCGATGAGCCCACTGGGAACCTGGACGAGGCCAACACGGATGAGGTGATTGCCTTGTTCAACCAAATCGCCCATGAGCAGGGCAAGTGCGTGATCATCGTCACCCATGAACCCAGCGTGGCCGAGCAGTGCGATGGCGTGCTGCGCCTGGCTCAGCGGACCTTCAGGTGGGAGAAAACGCCCACCGCCGCAGCAGTGTGAGGGGTGAACATAGGAATTAACCTGACAAAAAAGCTCAACCCGCTGAGGTTGAGCTTTTTCGCTAGATTTACTTGCGCTCGCTGACGCGCCAGGATTGCGGAATGGCGAAGTCGTAGGTGGTGGTAAGCACCTGGCCATTTTGGCCGGAGCCGGCGAAGAGGAAGGCGGCAAAGGTGTCCTTGTAACGCAGCTCGGTGCGCTTGATAGTCACGTGCGCTTGCCGTGAATTGGTGCGGTGCAGCTTTACATCAGTATTGACGCCGGGCTTTGCCACTGAGACCTTTTTGCTGAGCGGATTCTTGCGGTAGACCACCGCGAGATTTTGCTTGGCGGTGCCGATTGGGACGGTCAGGATTGTGTGATCAGCCGCACCGACGATTTCAGTGGTTTGGGTGAACACTTTGGTGGTCATGCCGAAGCGCGAGGCGTCATTGGCCGCAATGGCGCCGACGCTGGCAATCAGCAAGACGCCGAGCCCCGCGATCCAGATCCGGCGGCGCAGGGAGCGTTGGCCCAGCACCGCGACCAGAAAAAGCGCCAGTGCCGCAACAATTAGGATAACCAGAATCATGAGCGGTCCCCTCCTTGATCAATGGTGTCGTTGGTTAGGCGCAAACTAAGCAGAAACCCGATGGCGGCAAAAATCAGCGACACCACGAAGGCTGCGCGGTAGCCGGCCACGGTCGCAGTTTGCATTTGGCGCGCAAAGGCGATCGGGTTGCTTTTGGCTAAGCCGGCGGTCGGCGTCTGGCCTTTGGTGACCGAGGCCAGTACGGAAACCAGGATCGCGGTGCCAATTGACGCCGCAATCTGGCGCACGGTGTTGTTGACAGCCGTCCCGTGGTTGATCAGGTTGTCCGGCAGGGCGTTCATGCCGCTGGTGGTGACGGGCATGGTGACCATGGTAATACCGAACATCCGGACCGTGTACAGCACCGTCACGAACAGGATAGGCGTATCCGGCGTCAGGGTGATCAGCGGGAACGTGCCGACCAGCAGCAGGAACAGGCCGGTCGTGGCCAGCCGCTTGGCGCCCATGCGGTCAAAAATCCGGCCGGTGATCGGCGACATGATCCCCATCATGATGGCCCCAGGCAGGAGGATCAGCCCTGAGTGGAAGGCGCTTTGGCCGCGAATCGTCTGGATGTACATCGGCAGGACCATTTCCACGCCGACCATCGACATGAAGGCGACGGCCGTCAAGATCACGGACAGGGTGTAGGTTTTGCTGGTGAACACGCGCAGCTCCAGCAGCGGTTTGTCCAGGTGCAGCTGGCGGTAGACAAAGGCCGCCACGACCACAATGCCGAGGACCAAGCTGCCGATGACGATCGGGGAGCCCCAGCCGGCATCGCCGACGCTTGAGAAGCCGTACAGCAGCGAGCCAAACCCGATGGTGGACTCAACGACGGATAGCACGTCGATTTTAGGATTCGTCGTGGTCAGCACCTTGCGCATCGAATAGGATGACAAAATGAGCACCAGCGCGGCGATCGGCAGGATGACGGAAAACAGCGAGCGCCACGAGTGGTTGAGCAGGATCCAGCCAGACAGGGTTGGCCCGACCGCCGGTGCCAGGCCGATGACGATGCCAGCCAGACCCATGGCGGAACCCCGTTTGTTTGGCGGGAAGACTGAGTACATGACGGTCTGGAAGGTCGGCGCGGACATGCCGACGCCCATCGCCTGAATCAGCCGGCCTGTCAGCAGCATCGGGAAACTGACCGCGAAGCGCGAGATCAAGGTGCCGACGAAAAAGATTGAAATGGCGGTCATGTACAGGTACTTCACGTTGAATTTGCTGAGTAACCACGCCGAAACGGGGATCATGATCCCCATCACGAGCATGAACCCGGTGGTTAACCATTGGACGGCCGACGCGTTGATGTGGAAAGTTTTCATCAGCGTGGGAAAGGCCGTGGTCAGGATCGTCTGCGTCAGGAACGTCGTAAACGTCCCAATCAGCATGGTGACAACGAGCAAGTTTCGATTGTAAGGCTTGCCGTTGACGTCTGTGGGCTGAGTCATGTAATTTTCATTCCCTTCAATAATTAAAATTGCAATTAATAAGTCTATCACTAATTAATGGTAAGTTACAACTCTTACGTATGGAAAGCTGATTGCCGACCGCACGCGGTCCCTACCTCAGAGGACAAAAAAATAGGCCTGAGCCCAGGTCTATCCGCTTTTCTGAAACTTAAACTGGTAATTCTTCATCTTCACCGTCGCCGTCAACGTCCATGGCCTTCGGAATCTCCGGCCCCACTGTGACGTTGAACCAGTTGGCAAAGCCGCGGCTATAATCCGTGACAGTGAGATTGAACCGGTCCAGCACCACTGAATCATTGAGCTTGAGGTCGGGGTAATCTTCCATCAAAAAGCCCGCGATAGTGACGATGTTGGCATTTTCAAACTGCTTGAGATCAACGTGGAAGAACCGCTCAAAGTCGTACAGCGTCGTTTTGCCAGACACCTTGAAGACGTTTGCCTGGCCTGTTTTGATGATGTACTCGTCGGACACGTCATCGATCTCGTCCTTGACGGTCCCAAACAGTTCCTCGTAGATATCCTTATCAGTGACGATGCCGCTGGTGCCGCCGTACTCGTCAACGACCACGACAATTGGGGTCTGTTTTTTGATCATCTGCTGCAGGATCGAGTTGATTGGCGTCGCTTCAGGCACCGTGACCATGGCGCGCAGGAGCTTGGACACGTGAACCGTGTCGTCCACTTGCGCTTGTTTGACGAGGTCGTAGATGTAGACGTACCCGAGCACCTTATCCTTGTCGCCGTCAGCCACGACCGGGAAGCGAGAGTAACCCTCTTGCAGGTAGTCGCGAATGACCTCGTGCACGGTCGCGTTGATATCGATCACGACCAGACTGGTGCGATCCACCATAATGTCGTGCGCGGTTTTGTCGTTGAGATCAAAGGCCCGCTGCATATAGGTGACATCGTTTTGCTCCATGTCGCCGTTATCAATGGCGGCCTTGGACAGGTTCAGGATTTCGGCTTGGCTGAAGGCCTCGTTGCTTTCATCGGCCGGTTTCATGCCCATCAGGCGCACCAGCCCGTTAGCGCTGACGTTCAGCAGCCACACGAACGGGTAGAAGATGCTGTGAAAATAGTGTAGTGGGGTGACGACGATCATCAGGACCTTGACGGGAATATCGATCGCGATGTTTTTCGGCACGATTTCCGTGATCACGACTTCTAGGTACGTCAGCACAATGACCCCGAGCACGGCGCCAATCGCGTGGAGACTCCCGTTAGGCAGTGCCAGATGCGTCATTTTCATGACGTCGATCAGCAAAAAGGTGACAAAATCTTCCCCGATCCAGCCGAGGATGATGCCGCAGACTGAGGTGCCGACCTGCGTGGTGGATAGATATTCATTCAGTCGCTGGACCATGCGCAGCGCGCGCTGCAATTTTTTGCGATTGCCCTGACCCTTGTCGATCATGTCTTCCAACGCGCTTGGCCGACTTTGGACCAGCGCAAACTCCGCTGCCACGAAAAAAATGGCAAACACAAACGTAATGACTAACACAACTAGATTAGAGGCAACTTGGCCACCATCCATTGATTCGATTCCTCATTTCTTGGTATTCTTTGAGACTATTGTAGCATTATACACGTACCAGTGAGTTATGCTAGCAAAAGAGGGGAGTGATTCTCGTGGACCAAATCACCATGGTACGAAAAAGCGTGGCAGCGTATCAGCAGGATCCGGTTAAACCGCAAGGCGAGCTGATTTCGGAACGGCTGCCGGAAACGCCAGCCAAGGGCAAAACTTCGCCGCAGTGGCAGGTGATCAACGAGGACGTGGTCAAAACCATGGCTCGCCTGAGCGGTCACATCGGCGTGATGAACTTTGCCAGTCCGACGACGCCCGGCGGTGGGGTCGAGTACGGCGCCCACGCCCAAGAGGAAAGCATCGCCAAGTGCACCTACCTGCTGCCTGTGCTGCAGCAGTTCGAGCAGTCGTATTACCAGCCCAACCGACTAGATGCCAATAGGGGCCTGTTCAGCAGTGCGTTGATTTACGCCGCCCGCGTGCGGCAGGTGTTTGATGACGCCAGCCGCGAGCTCACTGACCATTATGTCGATGTTGCGACCGTGGCGGCACCAAATCGCAGCGCGTATCCTGGCTTGACCGACGCGGATACCACCCCGGACATTACCCTTAAAATCAGCCAGACGCTGCGGGCGTTCAAGACGCACGGCGCTGATCACCTGATTTTAGGCGCGTTTGGCAGTGGGGTATTCGGCAATCCGCTGCCCCAAGTTGCCACGATTTTTCGCCAGCAGCTGCTGCGGCCTGAATTTAATGGGGCCTTTCCAGAAATTGTTTTCTCGATCTATGACCCGGACGGCGGCCGCGTGCAGGTGTTTGAGGAAACCTTGGCTGGGTGGCACGACTAAAAAAGTGCCTCCCGCGATGCGGAAAGCACTGACTGGTTAAACTAGCCACGATTGCGCCGCCACTTAGATGCCGGCGGCGTGATTTTGGCGCGATGGGCGACCACGACAAACAGTTTCGTGCCGGTGGGCTGCTGACTGGGCGCAAAGCATTCACTGACGGTGATCAAGCTGGATAAGTTTGCCTTGACCTGGCTGGCATCGGCGGCGCCAGTGACGGCGAGGACCATCTCGCCGCTTGGCCGCAGCAGCTTGGCCAGGTGATGAGTGCTTTGGCGCAGATCTTCTGCCGGAAAGGCAAAGGGGCCGATAATCACGTCGTAGGGCCCGGTCAAAAGATCGAAGCGCCGGTCCGGCATGATGCGGTAGCGTAGACGATCAGAGCTCGCAACGGCGCGCGCGGCACTGATTGCATTGCGGTCGCGGTCCACACCCAGCACCGCAATCGCACCGGCGTTGATGGCAGCGCGGCAGAAGGCGCCGTCGCCAGAGTGAATCGCAAGGACCCGCTTGCCTTCAAGGTCAGGCGCTTTTTGCGCAAGCACGGGCCACAGCGGCTGGTTGCTGCTCGTCGGCAAGGCGCCTTCAGCAGGTTTCATGGTGGGATAAGGTTCCATATTTGCACAACCTTTCGCTACTATTATACGAGAACTGACCTTAGGGTGCCAGGCTGGCAGTTAGAGATAGCTGAGGTCGTTTTTCGTCAGGTCGGCGTAGCTTTCGCGGCGCACAACGAGTTTGGCCTGGCCATTTTCGGCGAACACGACGGCAGGGCGCGGGTTGCGGTTGTAATTGGAGGCCATTGAGTAGCCGTATGCGCCAGTGGCCAGCACTGCGACCACGGCGCCAGCTTCTAAGTGGGGCAACTTGGCCTGATCGATCAAAATATCGCCCGACTCGCAGTACTTGCCGACCAGCCGCACCGTTTCTGTTGCTTCGGCGTGCGGGTCGGCGGCCGGCACCGCCTGGTAGTCGGCCTGGTAAAGCGCCGGGCGAATGTTGTCGCCCATCCCGCCATCCACGGCAACAAACGGCTTGAGTCCTGGCACGTCCTTGCGACTGCCAACGGTGTAGAGTTGGTAGCCGGCAGGGCCGACAATCGAACGGCCGGGTTCGATCCAAATCGCCGGGGTGGCAAACGGCAGGTCGGCCGCTGCAATGGTATCAAGGATGGCGGCAACAAAATCTTCCGCGGGCAGCGGGTCATCACTGTCGGTGTACGCAATCCCAAAGCCGCCGCCAAGGTTCAGAACCGTAGGCGTGAAATCGAGGGTCTCGTGCCAGTCGGTCAAGATGGCGAGCAGGCGCTTTGCCGCTGCCACAAACCCCTTGACCGCAAAAATTTGGCTGCCAATGTGGGCGTGGATGCCCAGCAGGTGCAGCTGCGGATCGGCCAGCACGCGGGTGGCTGCGGCCTTGGCCTGGCCGGAGTCGACATCAAAGCCAAACTTGCTGTCGGTTTGCCCTGTTTGGTCATACGCGTGCGTGTGGGCGGAAATTCCCGGCGTCACGCGCAGCAGGACGTCTTGGGTCCGGGCCGGCTGCTGCTTGAGCAGATCGGCCAGCAGGTCAAGCTCATGGAAGTTATCGATGATGATGGTGCCGACGTGCGCCGCTAGCGCCTGCTGAAGTTCTGCTTCGCTTTTGTTGTTGCCGTGAAAAGACACATGGGCCATTGGAAACTGCGCGGCCTGGGCCGTGTACAGTTCACCGCCGGAGACTACGTCCACATGGGCGTGCTCCTGGGCGGCGACTTGGTACATCGCGACTGTGGCGAAAGCCTTGCTGGCATAACTGATCGCGTACTTGGCGTGGTGCGCCTTGAAAACCTTGGCAAACGCGCGAAATTGCGCGCGGATCGCCGCGACGTCGTACACGTAGGCCGGCGTTCCAAATTGCTGGGCCAGCGTCAATGCGTCGCAGCCTCCAATCACCAAGTGACCTGCCGCATTCGTTTCAATCTTCATGACAATGCCTCCCGAAGTCAGTTTAAGCAAAGTCTAGCCTTTGCCAGTCGGCTGGTCAATCATCGATGGCAAGCCGCATGCGCTTGTGCTACAATTTAGCCACTTATTATGAGGAGGCTTTCGAATGGCTGAATTGCGCCGCGTCCACGGCTCGGAAAACACTTTTTTTCTATTGGATCAAACCACGCTTGAGCACCAATTATCACGCGCGGAATTGGTGACGCTGACCAAACGGCTGAGCAGCCGGGAGACCGGACTGCTCGGTGGGGCGGACGGTATGCTGATCGTCGACGACGCGGCAGGCGCTGTGGGCCGCATGACCGTCATCAACGCGGATGGTAGTCTAGCCAAGATGTGTGGCAATGGGCTGCGGACCGTTGCGCGCTACCTCAGTGAGAAGACTGGCCAGCAGCAGTTCACCGTTCAAACCGAAGAGGCGGCGCTGCGGGTGCGCCATGTGGCAGATTTTGCTGCCGGCGTGCCAGGCTTTTCGGTGGAGATCTCCCCAGTCAGCTTTGCCTCCAGCGCTTTGCCGTTTGCCGCGTTGGGCACGGATAAAATCGTTGACCAGGTGCTGCCGGCACTAGACCCAGCGTTGCGCTTCACGGCGGTGGCGGTGCCGAACCCGCACCTGATCGCGTTCGTCTCTGAAGCTGAACTTAATGGAGAAAAGATCGGGGCGCTGGGCAAAAAGCTTAACGCGCCCAACCCGTACTTCCCAGAAGGGGTCAACGTCACGTTTGCCGCCATCGAAGGGGCGCACACCTTGTTCGCGCGCACGTATGAGCGTGGGGTCGGCTTCACCAATGCGTGCGGTACCGGGATGGCGGCCACCAGCCTCGCCTTTGTGCTGACGCACCCTGAGGCCGCTGCACTGGATCAACTCAACACGGTTTACAATCCGGGCGGCGTGGTCCAAACCAACGTGCACGGCAGCGGGGCCGATTACTGGATCGAGCTGATCGGTAACGCGACGACGACCCACCTGATCGATGTGCCGGAAACCGCGTTGCACCAGGGCCGGTTTGGCGGCGCCCAAATCGCCGAAACCGGCGAGGAGGCCGCCTACCAGCGATTTGTGGCGACCTTGCCTTACCGCGACGTCATCGCCGCAATCTAAGCTTAGCTAAAAAACGCCCCGGTTCAGTTTTTCGCTGAACCGGGGCGTTTGCGTCTGGCTAGTCCACAAAGACGAGCTGGAACTCATTGTTCTTAGTATCAATGTTGACGGCCACGTGGCGATTGAGGTCTTGAACCATGTTGCGCGCGAAGTTCATTTTATCCTCAAAATCCTTGTAGGCCTTAGTTTCCGGAATACTTGTGTAGTCAAAGTTTTCGCCGATAAAGGCGGGGTCCGTGACAAAGCGCAGGTTGTTCTGGTCGTGGCGACTGCCTGGCTTCAGGACGCTGTCAATGTAGTGGAAAAGCGTCGTCGGCGCAAAGTTCAGCGGCTTGTCGAGCTCCGTTTGAATCGTGAAGTTCGGCGCGTCATCGACCAGCGAGTCGTTCACCTGCACCTGGGTCAATCCTTGGTATAGTTTCATAAGCGCACACTCCTTTCCGCTTTGGGTCTATTATAACGCACATGGGTCAAGACAGGTTTGCACATCACTTCAGGTACAAGGCGCGCAAATCGCGACGTTCGGCGTCGCTTAACGTGAGCTCGTTTTTCAGGTAGTTCGGCAGGTTGCCGTATTCCCGGTTTATGGTGTTAAGCGCGGAGTCCAGGTACTCGTTGGCCACGCCGCCCAGGGACCGGTACGACGATTGCAGCGCTGGTGAGCCGCCCGCCTGAATCACCTCGTCCACCATCCGCTGGCCTTCCGCCACTAGGTAAAGATTCGAAGCCAAATAGTCCTGGCGAATCGTGATGGGATCGACGCCGAGCGCGGTCAGCAGGTACACCGCGCCCATGCCGGTGCGGTCCTTGCCGGCGCTGCAGTGAAACAGGACCGCGCCGTCACTGCCTTGGCTTAAAAGCACATCGAAAAACTGGCGGTACGCTTTTTTTGCGCTGGGCTGCACCACGATGCTGGCGTACGTGTTGACCATGCTGCGAAAGCCGGCGAGCGGGTCCTTGGCCAGCTCGGTGTGGCGCGCTTCTTCCGCCTCTTCGGTGACCTTGGTTTCATCAGTGGGGAAAACCGGATCGAACAGGTCCTGCGCGCCGGCGGGAACCTGGTCAGGGGCATCGGCGCGTTCCTGGGGCGAGCGGAAGTCGACGATGGCTTGCAGCCCGTAATCCGTCAGATAGGTCAGATCAGTTGCGGAAAGCTCATTGAGTCGGCCCGACCGCAGCAGGCGGTGGGTGCGCACCGTTTGGCCGGCCTTCGTCTTGTAGCCGCCGAGGTCGCGAAAATTAAAGCCGTGGTGAATGGGAAGAACGATGGGTGTCACGATAAAACCTCCTTGATGGATTCGGTTTCAGTATACCGAAGGCGGCCAAAATAAAAAAGCCGCCTGGACAGGCGACTTTGTGACGCGCTTAGTCCTGCTCCGCCGCACTGCCGATGATCATACCGGCGGTGAAGGAAGCCACTAAGTCTTTTTTGGTCTGCGGCAAGCGAGAGCCGTTGTACGTCAGTATCGTGTTGTCTGCAAGCAGATCTTCAACGCGGATCACATTGTACTCATCAAGGTCGATCGCATCGCGATTGGTCGCGTACTTGTCCGGGTAGGCAAGTGCGAGGATATTGTTCGCGTCCGTGTTGTAGTACTCCGCAAGCTTGCGGATACTGCGTTCACTGGGAATCGTTTGATCGTTTTCCCACTTGGTAAAGCTGGCCGGGGAGGTGTGCGTGGCCTTAGCGACTTCAACGATGGACTCGCCGCGGCCCTTGCGAATCTGACGCAAGGCACTGCCAACTGTTTCTGTCATATTTTCACCACATTCCTATAAGTTAGAATCACTAAACCAATTGAAATCGGTTCACCGTTCAATTTAGCTTTTTTACTGGGAAAATGCAATTATTCGCGGGCGTTTTTATCGATTTTTTTATTGTCAACATTCAATAGAAACCCTTTGCAAATCTGAAAGCCCCTGTTAGACGATTTTTTTACTCTTAAAAAAGCTTATCTGTGGTCTGCGAAAGCGTCTGCCGCCGTGATGCTTCTGCTTGTTTTTAACGGGCTGATGATTTACGCTTGAAGAAAGAGAGGGTGTGATCACATGGATCAAGAATATACCACGATACTGGTTCCAGTTGATGGCTCCGACGAGGCTGAGCTGGCATTCAGCAAGGCGGTCAAGGTCGCACAGACCAACCACGCCCACCTGGACATCTTGAACGTCCTTGACACGAAGCAGTTTATTGGCGGTTACGGCGGCATGATTTCAGGCGATGCGATTTATCAGCTGACCCAGGATGCGCAAAAGTATCTGGAGGGCTTGCAGGAGCGGGCCGAGAAGGCCGGACTGGCCGACGTGGCGATTCACGTGCGCTTCGGCAATCCGAAAAATGTCATCGCGACTGATTTTCCGCACGATCACAAGACTGATTTGATCATGATCGGCGCCACGGGGCTGAATGCGGTCGAACGCGTGCTGGTGGGCTCGGTCACCGAGTACGTCAACCGCACCGCGCCATGTGATGTGCTGATCGTCAAAACTGAAGCTTAGTCAATCACTGAGGGTCTCGCTGCGGCGGGGCTTTTTTAGGTGGGCCAGTCTGTGTTTGACGACAGCTGGCCCTTTTTTGGTCAGGCCTTGGAAAACTGCTTTTTGGCCGCGTAATCTACCTGCGGAGGTGCTAATATGGAAGAATCAGTTTGGTGGGCCAAAAGCCCGGTGCTAAAAGACTATCACGATCATGAATGGGGCGTGCCCAAGCACAACGAACGCCAGCTGTTCGAGCTGCTCAGCCTGGAAAGCCTGCAAATTGGGCTGAATTGGGAGCTGGTGCTGAACAAGCGCGCCGCGTTTAACGAGGTGTTTCACGACTTTGATATTGAGGCCGTTGCGCATATGACGGATGCAGACATCTTGCCGCTCATGGCAGACGCGCGGCTCATCCGCAATCGGCGCAAGCTCGCGTCGATCCCGCACAACGCCCGCGCGGTTCAGCAGATCCAACAAGAGTTCGGCAGCTTTGCGGCGTATGTGTGGCACTTTACCGACGGCAAGCAGCTGGTCAATAAGCCGCGCCGCTGGGCCGATGTGCCGGCGTACACGGACCTGTCGACAGCGGTCGCCAAGGACATGAAAAAACGCGGCATCACCATGATCGGGCCGACCACGGCGTACAGCTTCCTGCAGGGGGCTGGAGTGATCGACGACCATCTGGCCTGACTGAAAAATTAATTTCTGGTAGGACAATCATGCACAATAAACGGTTACTAGGGTTAGGACTGGCGATTTTTGGCTCGTGCCTGTGGGGCGTGTCAGGGCCGGCCAGTGAAGTGCTATTTCAACAAGGAACGGACGTGGCCTGGCTGATTTCGGCTAAGATGCTGATCGCCGGTATTTTAACGATGGCATTTGCCTGGCTGCGTGAGGGCAAGCAAATTTTTGCCCCGTGGCAGAACAAACATGACGCCTGGCAGATGACGATTTTTATCCTGTTTGGCATGATCACGATGCAGTTCATTTACTTTAAGGCCGTGGAAGTGGCCAACGCACCGACTGCCACCACGCTGCAGTATTTGTCGCCGGTTGTGATCCTTTTGATCCTGGCCGTGCAGACGCGCCAGCTGCCGCGCCGCATTGACGTGCTGGTGATCGCCATGGCCATGTTTGGCACGCTGCTGGTGGTCACGAAGGGCCACCTGACGACACTGGCGATTTCGCCGAGCGCGCTGATGTGGGGCCTGGGGGCAGCGCTGGCCGCGGCACTTTACACGCTGCTGCCGGCGGGGCTGCTTGCGCACTACTCGCCGCTGGTCGTGGTCGGCTGGGCGCAGCTGATTGGTGGGCTGCTGATGACGCTCTATCGGCCGCTGTGGATCGGCGTCCCGCACCTGAACGGCCTGGGCTGGGGTGCGTTCGGGTTTGTCGTCATTTTTGGGACGCTGATCGCGTATCTGGCGTATCTCGCCAGCCTAAGGTACATTTCGGCGACGGCGGCGGGGCTGCTAGACGCCTTCGAACCCATTGGCGCCACCATCACCTCAGTGCTGTTTTTACACTTGCACCTCGGGTTTGCCGAGCTGCTGGGCACGGCGGTGATTATCGGGACGGTGTTCTTGATGGCGGCGACAGGCCCCAAGGCACCCAAGACGGTCAAGCCGCGTGACCCCGCGGCATGATTTTGGCTTTGCGAGTTTGCGCAAATTGGTTTGGTGCAGTACAGTGGCCGAACTGACTTGCGCTTTTTGCTTGTGAAAAATTTAACGCTTATCTGTTGCACTGCTCGGCCTGGGGGTGTACAACTGAGTCCATGAGGTGTCACGACACCTTTTTTATTTAGCAGAATAAAAGTCGATTTGACTAAAAAGCAAAGATTGAGGGCAACGGGTAATGAAGAAAGTGCTAATTATTGGTGGTGGCCTAGCTGGCTGCTTTGTGGCAACGCGGTTGCAGGACACTTGCGCAGTGACGATCGTGACCAAAGGCGACCGGCGTGAAAGTAATTCAATGTTGGCTCAAGGCGGTATCGCTGCTTCACTAGACCCTGGCGATTCGCCGCAGTCCCATGAAGAAGACACAATGAAAGCTGGCGTTTATCACAATGATGAGGCGGCGGTCAAGCAGTTGGTCACGCTTGGGCCCAAACTGATCAAGGCCTTAATTGCGGCAGGCATGACGTTTGATCGCCATCCGGATGGGCCATTGAGCTTCGGCTTGGAAGGCGCGCACAGCCATCACCGGATTTTGCATGCCAATGGGGATCAAACCGGGGAGGCATTGACCAGTTTTGTTCAGCAGCAACTGCATCATGTCATTTGGCAGACGCAGGTTGAGGCACTGCAACTGGTTGTCCAAAACGGCGCTTGCCAAGGGGTTCTGGTTCGGCATCTCGCCACTGGCAAGCAGGAGGTGTTGGTCGCCGATGCCGTTGTCTTGGCCACCGGCGGGCTCGGTAATCTGTTTGATTTTACGACCAATGATCGGACCGTCACTGGGGATGGCATTGCGCTGGCGGCGCGCGAGGGCGTCAAGCTGACAGATATGGCGTTTGTCCAGTTTCATCCCACGCTGCTTTCAATCGACCATCACTGTTATGGGCTCATTACTGAAGCAATTCGCGGTGCTGGGGCGATTTTAGTTGACGAAAATGACACCAAGATCATGGCAGGAGTCCCCTGTGCGGACCTGGCGCCGCGAGATGTGGTGGCCCGCCATCTGACTGCTTGGCAGGCCCAGGGACATCAGCTGTTTCTGGATATTTCTAAGGTGGCTAATTTTGAGCAGCATTTCCCTGGTGTGACCGCTAATTTGGATAAACACCACGTGCCTTTTCGCCAAACCTCCCGCATTCCCATTCAACCCGGCGCACACTTTATGATGGGCGGCGTCGCGGCGGATCTCAATGCCGGCACTTCACTGCCACGGTTGTGGGCGGTCGGTGAAGTCGCTTGCAATCGTGTCCATGGCGCCAACCGGTTAGCCAGCAACTCGCTGCTGGATTGCTTAGTCAGCGGCCAAAAAGCGGCCGATAGCATCCAGCAGATGCCTGAACAGGCGCTGTCTCCCATGACGGTCACGACACCGCCGGCGCGACCGATCCATCTGCCCGCTTTGGCGGCACTTCAAAAGCGAGCGTGGGCAGACCTTGGGGTGGAACGGACCCGCCCCCAGTTGCAAGCATTTTTGCGTTGGCTGCAGCAGTTTAACTACGCTCAGCTGGCCGCCGCTAACCTGTCTGCCGATGAACTGACACGGGCGAATCTATGCTTATGCAGTCAGCTGATCGCACAGGCCGCGCTAGCGGAACCGAAGAGCCTTGGCGCACATTACATGAAGGAGGACGCCCATGCTACTGACTGAGTTGAAGCAAAAGCAGGACTTTTATCGGTATTACGACGAAGCGCCCCAAGCGCAGATTGAGCGGATTTTGGCCATCAAAGCGCGTTTTGGTGACCGGCTGCTGTTAGTGGCGCATCATTATCAAAAAGATGAAGTCTTCCAGTTTGCTGACGCGACAGGCGACTCGTTAAAACTGGCGCAAATTGCCGCCAGTAATCATACTGCTGAAAAGATCGTTTTTTGTGGGGTGCATTTCATGGCCGAAACAGCAGATATTCTGACCAGTGATGATCAAACGGTGATTTTGCCCGATCCCATGGCTGGCTGTTCCATGGCTGACATGGCTAACTCGTATCAGCTGACGACCGCCTGGCAAGCGCTGACCGCGCAGTATGGCAGCAGTATTATGCCCGTTACTTATGTTAATTCGACAGCGGCCATCAAGGCATTTGTTGGTGAGCATGGCGGCGTTGTGGTCACATCCGGTAATGCCCCGAAAATTGTTGCCTGGGCCCTTCAGCAGGCCAAACACGTGCTGTTTTTACCGGATCAGTATCTTGGTCGCAATACGGCGATGGCACTAGGGGTGCCTGACTCGGCAATTGGCCTGTGGAATGCTCAGGATGGCCGCCTCGAAAACCCTGGTGACTATCGGGTGATCTTGTGGAATGGGTACTGTTCAGTGCACCAGCAGTTCAGTGTGGCCCAAATTGATCAGCTTCGGGCCCAGTATCCGGGGATCAAAATCATTGTGCACGCGGAATGCAAGCACGAGGTGGTGACGGCTGCCGATGCTTATGGTTCCACTGGTGATCTCATTCATTACATTCAGCAAGCGCCGAAAAATACTCGAATCGCAGTTGGCACTGATAACAATCTCGTGGGTCGGCTGATCAAAACCTACCCTGAAAAGCGAGTGATGGCCCTCAACCCGTATTCATGTGCTTGTATTTTGATGAACCGCATTGATTTGCCGCACTTGGCCTGGACGATGGACCAGTTAGCTGCTGGCAAACCAGCCAACGTGATCACCGTTGCGCCGCAAACCGCTCAGTGGGCCAAAAAGGCGCTTGATCGGATGCTGGCGCTTAGTTAGGAGATAAAATGATTTATTTTGATCATGCTGCAACAACGCCGATGAGCAAAGATGCCCTCGCGGCTTACAATCAGGTTGCCCAGGACTATTACAGCAATCCCGAAAGTCTACACGAACCGGGCACGGCCGCAGGGGGCTTGGTGCAGGAGGCCCGGCAGTCAATCGCCGACCGTCTGCATGTCGCTCCGGACAGTTTAATTTTTACGAGTGGCGGTACCGAGGCCAATCAGTTGGGTATTGAGGCGTTGGCGGCGGCAAGTGCAAGGCGGGAGCTGTTGATCAGCCCACTTGAGCATTCCTCGGTGTACGAAATTGCTAGCAGGTTAGCCAGCACCCAGGGCTTTCGCGTCAAGGAGCTGCCTGTCGATCACCATGGTCAGGTGACGCCTGCTGGCCTTAACAGTGCGATTTCTGCCGATACAGCACTGATTATTGTCCAGGCGGTGAATGGCATCACGGGAATTGTGCAGGAGATCACGGCACTGAACAGGGTGGCGCAGACGCATCAGGTGCCCTTATTTGTGGATGCTGTTCAAGGAATCGCCAAGGTGCCATTGGCGTTAAGCACAGTGGCGGGCTTTTCTGTGAGTGCCCACAAGTTCAATGGGCCCAAAAGTTGTGGCTTTTTATCTCTGGCGCCGACCGTGCCGTCTAAACCGCGCTTCAACCACGTTTTTCAACAGAATGGGTACTTGCCAGGGACCATGGATACCGCTGCGATTATCAGTGCTGAGACGGCGTTTGACGAGGCGATGACAGCGCAGCCGAGACTTTTTGACCATTTAACGACGCTCAAAAGCCAACTGCTGGCCGGGCTTGCACCTTCCATTACGCCGGTCGCACCATGGGCGGCTTATCCCGGAATCATTGGGTTGATCCTGCCCCACACGCAGGGGCAAGAAGCGGCCACTTGGCTTGGTCAGCACGGCATTTGCCTGTCAACGGTGAGCGCCTGCAGCATTAAGGACCCCCGCCCGGACAAGACGCTGCTGGCATTGGGCCTAACCGCGGCATCGGCTTCACGCTTTATTCGCCTTTCACTGGGGATGAGCAATACCGCTGAAGAAGTGCACACCGTGGTTGCGGCCATCAACTCCGCTTATGCCTGAGCGGCAGTCGATGGGGATTGCCGCAAAAAAATCACGTGGCTTGACCACGTGATCATCACCCCTTATTTGGTGTGGGGATTGTCTTCATGTAAGTTGACGAGATTCGGTAAGCGGGTTTGATGCTGATTGGATGTCAGCGCCAAGATGTAGCCGTTTTTTACGCGCAGTTTGTACGTGATCCGCGGTTTTAGACGCAAGGGCCGGCCTTCCGCATCAAACACCGGCAACGGCCGTTTTTTGATGTCAGGCATAATCATCCCTCCTTAACTCTATTATAGCAGGGGTGGCAAGTCACCGAACCTTGGGCTGGGCTGTGGACAATGGTACAATGTTTTTGATGTTTTGACTCGGCCGGAGCGTTCCGGCACTGAAAGCGTGGAGGACATAATGGATCAATTTGGAATCAGTGAACTGGCTGACTGGCTAGAGGCGCACAATGATCAGTTATTGGATAAGGCGGAGATGATGCCGACGGACAAAGTGCTGGCCGGCGTGGACTACCTGAAGTTGCTCGCTCAGCCGGCCGCTGCGTACCTGGTGATGAAACAGGGCACGTATGACCGCGAAGAATCCGATCACAAGCTCAACTTGATGGCGGATGACCAGGCGCTGGCGCAGGTGGAGGACCGAATCATGGTCAACCATGTGGATGGGTCCATCACCAAAGATGAGCTCAACTTTACTTACAACCATGAGCCGGTGTTCGAGGACGGCTACGAGGCCAAGAAGGACTTAAACATTGTTAAGTTCGGCCTGGAGGTCATCGGCGCGGTGGCAACCTCGGGCCATTTGGCGACTGTGACTGCCGCGCTGTCCAAGGATGCGGCAGTGACGTTGATCGTCGCCTCGGCGCGCTTTCGGCAGTGGCAGGAGGCCAAGTGATTTAGGCTGGGTCTGGCATCAGCCAGTCTGAATCGGTCAACTGATGCAGCCTTGTCGACACTGGAACCCACAAGTGAGCTTTGAGAATAGCGCTGATGGCCTGCCAAAACGCGGGGTCATCGCGCTGTTTTTCGTTGGTTTCAATGGTCAGTGACGACCCGTTCTCTGTGTGGGCAATGATTTTCGGGTATTTGATCGTCTCGAGCTGGGCGGCGACGACATGCTTTTGATTCAGTTCCATAAAACTCATCCTTTCCGCTTTCGATAAATTCATCTTAGCGACGGGATGTGCACAATCCTCAGCGAAATTGTGAAGTTTGTGCGCTTTTACACTTAAGAAATCGTGTCGCGGATACGGTATACTTAACGCATTAACGATTCAGGGAGGAAACTATGGCTTCAGTTGCTCGGTTGACTGCTTCAGATGAGGCTGCGTACTACGCGCTGGCCCGTTATGCCTTTAACTTACCGCAAAGCGCAAGTCGGGACCGCGCGTTTGCCAGCCTGTACGCGCATTCCAGCGCTTGGGGCGTCGGTGAGCCGCTCGAAAGTGGGGTGCTAGGTACTCATTTTGAGGTCGATTTTGCGGGCACTACGTATCAAATGAGTGGGCTCGGCTACGTGGCCTCCTATCCAGAAACCGCCGGCAACGGCGGGATCAGCGCCATCATGAAAGAAGCCTTCAAGGATATGCGGGCAGCAGGCGAAACGCTGTCTTACTTGGCGCCTTTTTCCAGCACTTTCTATCGCCGGTTCGGCTACGAAGGTGCGTTCGATCAGGTTGAGCACATCCTGCCGGCTGCCGCTTTTCCCAAGGTCCCGCAGCGCAGCGCCGAGATCACGGTGCACCGGGTGCCGTTTCGGGCGGCAATCACAGCGATGCAAGAAGTATACGCGCGCAGCTTGGATGCGACCCGTGGCGGCCTGCGGCGGGCCGACTGGTGGTGGCAGAACCTGGCCGACCATTACCCGGCGCGCGAGGTCGCAGTGGCAACGCTGGGGGACCGGCCCACGGGCTATGTGATTTACCAGCGCGACCCGGACACGTTCCGCATTGTGGAGCAGTTTCACGACGACCTGGACACGCTGCTGGCGCTGGCCCGCTTCATTGGCGGCCACCGCACGGCGTATCGGCGTTTCGTTTACACCACTGGCAACCCGGAATCGCTGCACGATTTGCTGCCGGACCCCAGCCAGCTTCAGACTTCGGTTCACGCGTACATGATGGCACGGATCGTGGACGTGGCCGACTTCATGCAGCGCTATCCGTATCAGGTGACGGATCTGGCGCCCACGCTGATTGCGATTACCGACGATTACATTCCCGAAAACGCAGGGGTGTGGTCGCTGGCCCTGGACGATGGTCAGACGACGTTCGAAAAGGCGGCCGGCACGCCGCAGATCTCATTGTCGATTCAACAGCTAGTCAAGGCGACGTTTGGCGTCCGGCCACTTCAGGATGCCTATAACCTTGGCTTGATCGACGGCGATCCGTTCACCATCACCAGCGTCGGTGCGGCTTTCATCAGCCGTCAAGCGCAGCTGTATGATTACTTCTAAGTGAATTCACCAATACCGCTGATCTTATGGCGGTATTTTTTTGCCCATATTAACCGCTTTCTCATCAGATTTTGACTGCCGGTTCACCGAATCTTCCGGCCCATTCCCGTACACTAAACCAGGTTTGTGATTTCAGGTTAAAAGTAGGGGGAATCTTCATGGAAGAAAGCAAAAAGCTGCGCTGGTACAACGTTGCCCTGATCGCCTTCGTGGCCGTGTGGGGCCTGGGCAACGTCGTCAACAATTACGCCCAGCAGGGTCTTTCCGTGGTCACTTCATGGGTGCTCATCATGCTGCTGTATTTTGTGCCGTATGCGCTGATCGTCGGCCAGCTGGGATCGGCATTCAAGGACGAAAGCGGCGGTGTGTCCAGCTGGATCAAGCGAACATCGACGAAGCGCCTGGCCTATTATGCGGCCTGGACCTACTGGGTGGTGCACGTGCCATATCTGGCGCAAAAGCCGCAGGGTATCCTGATTTCGCTGAGTTGGCTCTTTAAGGGCAACGGTAAGTTCGTCAACGAGGTATCTTCGATCACAGTGTCGTTGATTTGCCTGGCGCTGTTTCTCGCGTTCCTCTGGTTATCGTCGCGCGGCTTGACCACCCTGAATCGCATTGGTTCTGTGGCGGGGACCGCGATGTTCATCATGTCACTGCTGTTCATCATTCTGGCGGTGTCTGCGCCGTTCATGGTGAAAGGGACACCAATCGCCACGCCGCGCATGGACCGGCTCAGCACATACCTGCCGAACTTCAACCTGAATTACTTCACCACTTTGTCGATGCTGGTGTTTGCCGTTGGCGGCGCGGAGAAAATTTCGCCATATGTCAACAGCACGAAGCACGCCAGCAAGGAATTTCCGCTGGGGATGCTAGTGCTGGCTGGCATGGTCGCCTTGTGCGCGATCCTTGGCAGTTTTGGGATGGGCATGCTGTTCAACTCGCGCCACATTCCGCAGGATTTGATGGCCAACGGGGCTTACCTTGCCTTTGCCAAGCTCGGTGGGTACTACCACGTCGGCAACTTGTTCGTGATCTTGTACGCGCTGGCCCAAACGATGGCGCAGATATCAGCGCTTGCGTTTTCAATCGATGCGCCGCTGAAAATCTTGCTGGGCGACGCGGACCCGGCCTTTGTGCCGCGCGGGTTGCGCAAGCTGAACAAGAACGGGACACCGGTGAACGGATACCTGATGACAGGGGTGCTGGTCAGTTTGCTGATTGTGGTGCCGGCCTTGGGCATCGGCAACATGAATATGTTGTACAACTGGCTGCTGAACCTGAATTCTGTGGTCATGCCGTTGCGGTACCTCTGGGTGTTCCTGGCCTACATTCTGCTGAACAAGCACCTTGACCGGTTCAAGTCGGATTACGAGTTCGTCAAAAATCCCCGGCTGGGCATGGTGATCGGCGGCTGGTGCTTCTTCTTCACCGCGTTTGCCTGCCTGATGGGGATGATGCCGAAAATCAGTTACGCCGCTGACCCGGAGACCTGGTGGTTCCAGATGGGGTTGAACGTGGTCACCCCGCTCCTGTTCTTGGCGCTTGGCCTGATCCTGCCGGCCATTGCGCGCCGGCAGCAGCCGACTCTTGCAGGTAAATAAGTCGAAAAACGCCACCTTGCTTGCAATTGGCAAGGTGGCGTTTCACTTTTTTGGCGCTGAATCATAGGTAACGTTGATAGTCTTTTTCAAGCCGCGCATGCAGCACGGCTTTTTGCGCTTCAGAGCAGAAAGCCGCGTCGACGGCGGTGTGGTTGAAGGCGAGCAGGTCCTTCAGCGTCACCCCAAAGTTCTGGGCGAAGAGCCAGTACTCGCGCGTCAGGGTGGTGTTGGACACCGTGCGGTTGTCGGTGTTGATGGTGATCTTTGCGCAGGCTTCGTGCAAAGCGCGGTACGGAAATTCTTTGAGACTGCGCGCCGCCTTGGTCTGCAGGTTTGAGGTCAGACAGAGCTCGGCGGTGGCGCCGGCGTTCACAAACTGGTGAATCAGCGCCGGCTGGTCATAAATGGCGGTGGCATGGCCGATGCGGCGAAGGCCAAGCTGCAAGGCCTTGGCAATGTTTGCCGGCTCATGGCACTCACCGGCGTGCAGCGTTAACGGGACACTGAGCTGCTGGGCCTGCTTGATGGCTGGGGCGATGGCGGCGGTAGGGAAGGCGCCTTCGTTACCGGCAAAATCACCGCCGACCAGGCCGTGAGTCAGCAGCGGGGCGGTCAGCTCGAACATGTGCCCCGTTGTCCCAAGTGGCAGCTGGCGCATTCCGCACACCAAGGCGCGGGCGATGATGTCGAACTGGCTCATCGCGCGGTGCAGCCCAGCAACGACCGCGGTAGTGGCTTCGGCGACGGACAATCCTTCGTCAGTCGATTGGTTGGGGGCAAAGCGCACCTCAATGTAGCGGACGTTTTCGGCGGCGGCCTGAGCCACCACGTCATACGCAGCCATCTCGAGGGCTTCTTTGGACTGAAGCAGCGGCCGAATGAAGTCAAAGGTCTTCAGGTAGTCCATCAGGTCTTCACTTTCCGGCGGCGCCGTCACCAGCTTGCGCAGGTCGGCGTCGCTTGCTGGTAGCGCCAAATCGATGCGTTTGGCCAGTTTGCGGATCATTTCCAGGCTCAGCGAGCCGTCGAGATGACAATGAAGCTCCACTTTACCGATGTCATGTAACACTTTTTCGTCCATGTTCGCCCTCCTTAACTACTTGCAGTGTACCATACTGGCCCGGCTGGTAATCGGTTTCAACACGCTTTTCGGATTCTGCTACAATAGATGTATCACACAGGAAAGCAGGGATCGCGATGCGCATGGTGGATCTGATCGCGAAAAAACGCGACGGCCAGACACTGACCAAAGAGGAAATTAACTGGATGATCACAGGCTACGTCAAGGATGAGATTCCTGACTACCAAATGAGTGCCTTTCTGATGGCGACATACTTCAAAGGCATGGGGGACGCGGAACAGGCCGAACTGGCGCTGGCGATGCTCAATTCCGGCGACCGGCTGGATCTCTCGGACATTCCCGGCATCAAGGTCGACAAGCACTCGACTGGCGGGGTCGGTGATAAGATCAGCATCCCCTTGACGCCGCTGGTGGCGTGCCTCGGCGTACCGGTGCCCATGATTTCTGGGCGCGGGCTTGGTCACACCGGCGGGACGCTGGACAAGCTGGAAAGTATTCCAGGGTTTCGCGTGGACTTGTCCGAGCAAGAATTCAAAGCGCAGGTCGCTACCATTCACCAGGCCATCGTCTCCGCTTCCGGCGACCTGGCTCCGGCGGATCGGCGCCTCTACGCGCTGCGGGACGTCACCGCCACGGTGGAGTCGATTCCGCTGATCGCCAGTTCGATCATGTCCAAGAAAATCGCCTCTGGCACCAATGCGTTGGTTTTCGACGTCAAGGTCGGCAACGGCGCGTTTATGAAAACCGAGGCGCAGGCGGAAAAGCTGGCGCAAGCGCTGGTGGCTATCGCCAAGCAGGCAGGGGTCAAAAGTGTGGCGCTGCTGACGAACATGGACCAGCCGCTGGGGATCACGATCGGCAATTCGCTTGAAATTGCGGAAAGCATCGCGATCCTGAAAAACCGCGGCCCCAGGGATGTCCGTGACCTGACCGTGACCTTAGCCGCTCACATGCTGGTGCTTGGCGGCAAGACCCAAAGTCTCGAACAGGCCATTGGCATGGCGGAAGACGCCCTGCGCGACGGGCGCGCCTTAAATGCCTTTAAACAGCTGATCAAGGCGCAAGGCGGCGACCCGGCGGTGGTGGATGATCCCCGTCTGCTGCCTCAGGCGAAGTACCGCGTGGACGTCAAGGCGACGCAAGCCGGCGTCGTGACTGGTATTGACACGGATGCGTTGGGGTTGGCCGCGATGCGCTTGGGCGGCGGCCGGGCGCAAAAGGATGACCAACTCGATTTGGCGGTGGGCCTGGTGTTACACAAAAAGCTTGGCACCCCTGTCAGCGTTGGGGATACGCTGGCGACACTGCACACCGACAGCCAGGACACTTCCGCCATTGAACAGGCGGTGCAGCGGGCTTTCACAATTGGCCAAAGCGCGCCGGCCAAGTTCCAGCTGATCAAAAAAGTGATTCAAGGCTAAGCAAGGCACGGTTTTCCGGCAGGGAAATCGTGTTTTTTTATAGTCCTGGTGCTAAACTGGAACCGTACAAGTGTAAGCACTTTTTTCGACGTGGGGGACGTCGCAAATTTCGGTGCCAAATGCGGCACCGCAAGGAGGTTATGGCGATGATTGCAGGGTTGTCTGTACTTAGTCTTGCACGGTTTCAATTTGCCATGACGACTGTTTTCCACTTCTTCTTCGTTCCGTTTTCGATTGGGATGGCGCTTGTCACCGCAATTATGGAGACCCGATATGTGCGTACGAAGAACGAAATGTACAAAAAAATGACGAAGTTTTGGGGCAGGATCTTCCTGTTGAGCTTCGCCGTTGGGGTCGTCACCGGTATTATTCAGGAGTTCCAGTTCGGGATGAACTGGTCGAATTACTCCCGGTTCATGGGAGATATTTTTGGGGCGCCGCTGGCGATCGAAGCGCTGTTGGCATTTTTCATGGAGTCGACGTTCATCGGCCTGTGGATGTTCACGTGGGATCGCTTTAAGCCCGCCGCCCACGCCGCGTTGATTTGGTTTGTGTGGCTCGGCACGACGCTGTCGGCAATTTGGATTTTGAGCGCGAACTCGTTCATGCAGCACCCGACCGGGTTTGCCATTAATCAGGCGACTGGCCGCGTCAAGCTGGTCAACTTCATGGCCGTGATCAGTAATCCCCAGCTGTGGGTCGAGTTCCCGCACGTGGTGTTTGGCGCCTTTGTCACCGCGGCGTTTGCCGTTTCAGGCATGTCCGCCTGGCGAATCCTCAAGCACGATCACGTTGAGTTCTACAAGAAATCCATGCGTATCGGTCTGACCATTGGGCTGGTCGCCTCAATCGGCGTGGTCGCGGTCGGCGACTTGCAGACACGGTTTATGATGAACGATCAGCCGATGAAGTTTGCGGCCACTGAAGGAATTTACAAGGATACCAAGGATCCGGCGCCATGGGCGGTCGTCGAGTTGATCGACACCAAGAATCACACGGTCAAGGATAACGTCGATGTGCCCTACCTGCTGAGCCTTTTGTCCTATCACAAAATGAGCGGCAGCGTCAAAGGCATGGACACCGTCAACAAGGAGCTGGAGAAGAAGTACGGCGCGAACAAGAATTACTACGTGCCGGTCAAGACGCTGTTCTGGTCGTTCCGGGTCATGGCCGGGATCGGCACGGGCCTAATTATCGGGGCTGCGGCTGTTTTGTGGTTCTCCCGCAAAAAGAAGGACACCATTGAGAACAAGCGGTGGCTCCTCTACCTGACGGGGCTGGCGCTGTGGCTGCCATTTATTGCCAACACCGCGGGCTGGTTCATCACCGAACTGGGTCGTTACCCGTGGGTCGTGTACGGGTTGTACACGATCGCCGATGCGGTATCGCCGACCACTACCGCTGGCGAGCTGTTGTTTACGAACATTGTTTACTTCCTGATTTTCAGCCTGCTGGGCGGGGTGATGATTTATTACAGTCACCGCGTACTGGTAAAAGGGCCGGATGGACCGCTGGACACCGATTACGGGGTCGCCAAGGATCCGTTTGCTAAGGAGGCGTTCGCAAAATGAGCGGCTTACAAATTCTCTGGTTTCTGTTGCTTGCGGTCTTGTTTATTGGCTTCTTCTTCCTGGAAGGGTTTGACTACGGCGTTGGCATGGCCACTAGGCTGCTCGCCCACAACGAGGACGAGCGGACCCAGTTGGTCGCCACGATCGGTCCGCACTGGGATGGCAACGAGGTGTGGCTGATCACCGCCGGCGGGGCGATGTTCGCATCGTATCCGCTTTGGTACGCCAGCCTGTTCTCCGGATTTTACATCCTGTTCTTCCTGGTGTTGTTCGGGCTGATCATTCGCGGCGTGTCGTTTGAGTTTGCCGCTCATGCGGAAAGCGCGCGCGGACGCAGTATCTGGCGCTGGGCGCTGTTCTGCGGCTCACTGATTCCGCCGTTCATCCTCGGAATGATTTTTACGGCGATCATTCAGCCGCTGCCGATCGACGCGCAGGGCAATGTCTTTGCGACGCTGGGCAACCAGATCAACCTGCTGACAATCGTTGGCGGGGTGGCCGTCACGCTGATGTGCTTCATGCACGGGTTGAACTTCATCCGGCTGAAGACCACCGGTCCGCTGCGTGCACGCGCCCGTCAGTACAACCAAGTGCTGTCCTGGGTGCTTTACGCTGGTGAGGTCGTCTTCGCGCTGCTGGTGTTCTTCTTCACGGACTTCTTTGCGAAGCGGCCAATTTCCACCACGCTGATCATTTTGCTGATCGTCTGCGCGGCGGTGATCCAGCATTACGGGGTGCTCAAGGACAAGGAACTGGTGTCGTTCATCGGCTCCGGCATGGGGCTCGCCTTGGTGGTCGGCTTGATCTTCAACGGCCTGTTCCCACGGGTGATGATTGCGCAAAACGCGGCGCACTCGATCATGATCGCCGACGCGTCGGCCAGTCCGCTGACGCTGGAAATTATGACCGGGGTCACCTGCGTGCTGCTGCCGATCGCGCTGGCTTACTTCATCTGGAGTTACGTGGTCTTTCACAAGCGCATCGCACCAAAAGGCAATGCCTGATGTTTAGGTAATCAAAGGAGTTTACAGTATGATCGACAAACGACTGATGCGTTTGCCGGGCATGCGCACGATTATGACAATGCTTGCCGGGCTGGCGCTCGTGCAAGCATTTGTCATTTTAGGCCAAGGTCACTTTCTGGCCGCTGGTATCGTGCACGCCTGGCAGCGCAAACCACTGACCGGCATCTGGGTGTTCGTGATCGGGTTCGCGGTCGCCTACACCTTGCGCCAGTTCATCACCTGGATCCGGAACGTGATCGCCGAGCGGTTCGCTCGCAAGACTGCGGGTAATCTGCAGCGTCAGCTCTTGGCCAAAGTGTACGCCCTGGGACCGGCCGAAGCGGCCACCGAAGGCACCGGGAACTTGGTGACCATGGCGCTGGACGGCATTCCAGAAACGCAAAATTATATTGAACTGATTTTGAATAAAATTCTCAACATGATGATCATTCCCTGGGTGCTGCTTGTTTACATCTTCATGCAGCAGCACCTGACCGGCATCGCGCTGCTCATCATGTTTCCGGTGATCATCCTGTTCATGATCATCCTGGGCTACGCCGCCCGCGATGAATCGCAGAAGCAGTACGCCGGCTTTCAGTCGATGTCCAACCAGTTCATCGACTCGCTGCGCGGGCTTAAGACCTTGCAGCTGATGGGCATTTCCAAGCAGTACGCGGACAACGTCTACCAAGTGTCCGAGCGCTACCGCAAGCAGACGATGAAGGTGCTCAAAATTGCGATGTTGTCGAGCTTTGCGATGGACTTTTTCTCGACGCTGTCGATTGCCATCGTTGCGGTGTTCATGGGCATTGACCTCCTGAACGGGACGCTGGCGCTGTACCGCGCAATGGTCGCGCTGATTCTTGCACCGGAGTACTTCATGCCGATCCGCGAGTTCGGCAACGACTATCACGCCACGCTGAACGGCAAGAACGCGATGAATGCGGTGCTGACGGTGCTGGCCCAGCCGGTGCCGACGCCCACGCCAGGGCTGCCGGAGCTGACCGGCTGGGACCACGACGCAACGCTCGCGGCTTCACACCTGAACTTTACCTACCCTGGGCGGGACACCGGCGTCACCGATGCCAGCTTCTCGCTGCATGGCGGACAAAAGGTCGCCATCATCGGGCCCAGTGGTTCTGGTAAGTCTACGCTGCTGAACCTGATTGGTGGGTTCCTGCAGCCGGCTGAAGGTTCGACACCCTTTACGCTTAATGGGCACGCGCTGCCCCATTTGGCCCAGCCGGCCTGGCAGGACCACCTGTCCTACATTCCGCAGGCGCCGTACATTTTTGCGGCCTCCATTGCGGAAAATGTTAAGTTCTATCGCCCAACCGCCACTGCGGCTGAGGTGGCCGCGGCGGTTGCCCAAGCCGGCCTGACCAGCTGGCTTGAGACGCTGTCTGAGGGGCTGGAAACACGCATTGGCGAAGGCGGTCGGGGGATTTCCGGCGGTCAGGCCCAACGCATCGCGCTGGCCCGGACGCTGCTGGATACCAAACGACAAGTCTGGCTGTTTGATGAACCCACTGCCCACTTAGACATTGAAACTGAGGCCGCGCTGAAGGCGACGCTGGTGCCGCTTTTCAAGGACCGGCTGGTGATTTTTGCCACGCATCGGCTCCATTGGCTCAACCAAATGGACTGGGTGATCGTCATGGCAGAGGGCAAGATCGTGGCCCAGGGGACACCGGCGGACCTGCAAGCCCACTCGCAACCCTATCAAGCCTTGGTTGCAGAAATGCGAGGTGAGTTCAATGTTCAAAAATGACACTTGGGTCAAACCGGACCTCCGTCGGTACAAGAATCTGTTGTTCTGGTCACTGGCCCTCGGCGTACTCACCTATTTCTGCGCCGGCGCGTTGATGTTCACCTCGGGTTACCTGATCGATTTTGCGGCCACCATGCCGCTGTTTGCCGCGATTTACGTGCCGGTCGTGCTGACCCGGGCGTTTGGGATCGGGCGGCCAGTGTTTCAGTACTTGGAGCGGCTGACGTCGCACAATTGGGTCCTCAAGATCACGAGTCACATGCGCCGCAAGTTATACCAAGTCCTCGAAACCGACGCCGCGTTTGTGCAGGAGCATCACCAAACCGGTGACATCCTCAGCCTGCTGAGCGACGACATTGGACACATTCAAAACATGTATCTGCGCGCGATTTTTCCAACTGTGGTCGCCGGCACCTTAACGCTGCTGATCACGCTGGGGCTGGGCATCTTTGACTGGCGCTTTGCGCTTTGGGTCTTGCTGCTGTTGCTGGTGCAAATCGTACTGATCCCGTGGTGGGGACTGCTGATTGAAACCAAACGCAAACTGCGCCAGAAGGAGCTCACCCAAAAAGCTTACGTGGATCTGACCGACGCCGTGCTTGGCCTTTCTGACTGGGCCATTACTCACCGCCAGGACACGTTTGTGGCCCAGGCCAGCGCGGCGACCGCCAAGTTGGCCGTGTCGACTCATCACTCCAAAATGTTTCAGTGGGCCCGCGATTTTGTCTCAGATTTGTTCTTTGGCGCGATTCCAGCCAGCTTGATGGTCTGGGCGAGCTGGTATTTTGCCGGCACGCAGCTGACCGCGGACTGGATCGGGGCCTTTGTCCTCGTGATGTTCCCGCTGTCCATGGCCTTTTCCAACGTGGCCCAAGGGATCGGCGAGTGGCCGACGTACAAGACGGCGCTGGCTCACCTGAACGGCCTGAAGCCCACCACGCGCAGTCTGCCCAAGCAGTTGGCCGCGCCAAAGAGCGTGGGGGCGCTCAACGTGCAAAATCTGGTCTTCCAGTACGATGCGGACAGCGAGGTCCTGATCGATCAGCTGGCGCTGACGGTGAAGGCCGGCGAGAAGCTCGCCATTTTGGGCCCCAGCGGCATGGGCAAAACCACGCTGCTTCAGCTGATCTTAGGCGACCTGACGCCGACGCGCGGGGCGGTCACGCTGGATGGTGTCAACGTGTTGCAGTACCAGGATCAGCGCACCAAGTTGTTTGCGATCCTGGACCAAAGCCCATTTCTGTTCAATACCTCCATTCTGAACAACGTGCGGCTCGGCAACGAGTCCGCCAGCGATGAAGACGTTCAGCGCGTGCTTAAGGAAGTGCAGTTGGATGAGCTGATCGCCGGTCTGCCGAAAGGGATGGACACTCCGGTCGAAGAGGCGGGGTTTGGCTTTTCCGGTGGGGAGCGCCAGCGGCTGTCACTGGCTCGGATCCTGCTTCAGGACGCCCCCATTGTGCTGCTTGATGAGCCAACGGTGGGACTTGATCCCATTACCGAGCAAGCGCTCTTGGATACGATGTTCAGGGTGCTGGCCGGTAAAACCGTGCTGTGGGTGACCCATCACCTGCAAGGGGTCAGCCAGTGCGATCAGGTGATCTTCCTGGAAGATGGCAAGTTGACGATGGCCGGCAAGCCGGCGACGCTGATGGCGAATAACGAGCGGTACCAGCGCCTGTACGCACTGGATGCCGGTGATTAAGTCAAAAAATGACCAGTTGGCGTGAATCGTCAGCTGGTCATTTTGGCATGCGGGCAGCGTAAGGTTTACTTGGTTCTTGCCAGGAGTCGTTTTGTCAGGTCACGCAGCTCGTCGCGCGCGGCCCCGGCCGGAAATGCCGCCAGTGCCGCCAGTGCCTTGCTGGTGTAGGCCGTGGCGAGATTTTCTGCGGCGGGGACCCCGGTTTGGGTGATCAGCGTGGCGGCCTGCAGCAAGGCCTGGTCTTCAGTCCCAATCTGATCAAGCAGGGCCGCCAGCGTGCCGTCGTCCTGTTGCAAGGCGTACAACACCGGCAGGGTGTAGATGCCGTTTTGCAGGTCTTCCAGCCGCGGTTTTTGCGTCTGGGTCGGGCGGCCGGTGAGGTCAAGCAGGTCGTCGATCATTTGAAAGGCCATGCCGACGCAGCGACCGTAGCGATATGCGGCGGTTTGCTCGGCGGCGGAGGCACCAGACAGAGTTGCACCTTGGTAAGCGGCCAGGCCGAACAGCGCCGCCGTTTTGCCGCTGATCTGCCGCAAGTACTGGTGTACCGTCAGTTTGGTGCCGCGGCTGACGGCGTTTTGGTCAAGCTCGCCCATGAAAATGCGGTGCATGATGCGGGCGTTGGTGCCGACGTTGTCGACGGTAGGTGCGGCTTCTGCCAGCAGTTCAAAGTAGACCGAGAAAAGAAAGTCGCCGGCGTAAATGGCAGCCTTGTTGCCGGCAGTGGCGGTCAGCGTCGGCATGCCGCGGCGCGTGGCCGCCGTGTCCAACACGTCATCGTGCTCAAGGGTGGCCAGGTGCAGGGCTTCGATCGCCGCACCGGCCGAAATCAGGGCCGGATTGTCAATGCTATGGAAACGCGCTAGCATGAACATGAGCCCACTGCGGAGCATTTTGCCGCCGGCTTTCACCTGCGCCTGCACGCGGGCGTTGACCGGCGGCACGCGCAGGCGGGTGCGGTCTGCCAGGCGGGTCTGCACCAAGGCGAGTTTTTCATAAACTTCGGGATACTGTTGCCACTGCGGCTGGACCATCACGTTGACCTCCACTTTGTACGTCAACTCTACCCCAGCCACTTTAACAGTGTCAACGCTAAGACCGAGGATTAGGGGGAAAGAATTTGAAGCCAAAAGTGTTTTTTGAACTGGTTGAGATCAAAGCAAAAACCGCGTCCGTGTTTCCTTTTCTGATGGGTACGCTGTACGCTTGGTATCATTATCACACCCTGCACCTGCCGGAGCTGATCGTGTTTTTTATTGCGATGCTTCTGTTCAATATGGCCGTGGACGCCAACGACAACTACCAAGACTACCGCCGAGCCCAGCGTGAGGAGGCCGAGGCCTTTCGCAAAAAGACCAACATCATCGGCCGCGAGCACCTGAATCCAAGTATGATTGGCTGGCTGATCGTGGGCATGATGACAGTCAGTGGGGCGTTGGGACTCTGGATGGTGACCCGGACCGGATGGCCGCTGCTATGGCTGGGTCTGTTTAGCTTCGCAGTTGGCTATTGCTACGCCGGCGGCCCGCGCCCGATCTCAAGCACCCCGACCGGTGAGCTTTTCTCCGGTTTTACCATGGGATTTGTGATCTTCCTGATTGCCGTCTACGTGAATGTGTTTTCGGTCGTCACCTTTAACTGGGCGTTTGTCTGGCCGGTCCTGCTGGCCTCGGGCCTGGCGCAAGGCGCCATCGCCGCGCTACTGCTCGCGAACAACATTGCCGACGAGGAAGAGGACAAACAGTTGAACCGGCGGACAATCGTGTACTACCTGGGCCGCAAGCGTAGTCTGACCTTCTTTGCCGGACTCTACACGGTGGGGTACGCGGCTTTGATCATCGCCGTGTGGATGCGGATTCTGCCGGTGCTGACGTTGCTGACGCTAGTGACCGTGCCCATTGTGGTGCGCAACGTGCGGACCTTTGCTAAGCGGCCGGTGAAAACCGAAACGTTCCCACTGGCGATCAAGAGTCTATTTCTGACGACGCTCGCGCAGGTCGTGTTCATGGGGTTGGGCGTGCTGGTGAACTTCTGATTAAAATGAGTGGCGCCGACGCGGCGCCGCAAGGAGGACAAGATGAGACTGCTGCCGAATATTTCGATTCGCCGTTTTGCCAAGGCTGATCTGACCCAGTTTGCCGAGTGGGTACGGCCTCAGTTGCCGGCCTCGGCGCTGAATCTGGCCGTGATCACGGATACCCATGACCGGACCGCCTTTTCGCGCACCTACTATGGGCCCAACGGCTACTGGCACGTGCAGGAGCAGCACTGGCTGGCCGGCGAGCTGCCGGTGAGCTGGCGCATTCACTTGGGGGATCTGGTTGACGGCTCGGAGCCGGCGTTTATGACCATGTGGCGGCTGCGCAACATCGCCGCGGACTTCAAAGCTGACGATTTGCCGTTTGTGATCGCGAAGGGCAACCATGACGATAATGACAAGTACGCCGAAAAAAATCGCCGGTTTGCCGGCAGTTTTCACCCTTGGGTGTTTAACGACACGGTCTTTCGCCCGATGACGCAGCAGGTTGGCGGCCCGGCCGTGACCCGCCATGGCCTGTCCTTCTTCGACGCCGGCACGGTGCGCGTCATTGTCCTGAACACCTCGGATGTGCCGGTGCGCTGGGTGGGCGGCCGCCGCAACTATGATTTAAAGAAGACCCTGGCCGTCACCGCCGAGCAGCTTCAAGAGCTGAGCGACGCGCTGGCTGGGGCTGGCCGCCGCGACGTGCTGATCATGGCACACGCGCCGGCGATGGTGCGCAGCGGCAAGCCGGGGCTGAAGTTCAACGGTCGCCCGCTGCACGAGTTGTTGCGCGCCTTTAACGCCAAGCTCACCGGCCGGGTCGAATGCGGCACTGATCCTGATTTTGGCGGCAGCGCCCGGTTCGATTTCTCGCAGACGAGCGGCAAAATCATTGCCTATCTGGCGGGGCACTGGCACACAGAAGAAGACTACCGCGTGAACGGCCTGCATTACAGCCTGCTGAACTGCTCGGCGCTGATGGGCCGGCTGCACGGGTTGACGACTAATTACAACCGCAAGTGGAACCGGCTGATCAACACGCCCAGCGAGTATGCAGGGTACATTGTTTCCATTGACCAGGAGGCGCGAATGCTGCGGGAATTCGGCTACGGCGCGGCCAGCCCGCTCCGCCAATTCCGCTACTGACGAGCGCTGGAAAGAACGCAATTTTTCTTCAAAAAATAACGGCGTAAGCGCTTGCACCTTTTCGCGGACCATGGTATATTATAGATGGAGTTAAGGGATGTCACTCGGAGAGATCCAAGCACTAGCACCATCAAGACCTGCTCGAAAGTGCCGGTTGTCCAACACATGATTAGAGCCAAGACACAGTTGATTCTGTGCCACCAAGTGAACTACCTGATAGAACCAGAAAGTTGTCAGTTTAATGGAGGTGTGAGTCTGTTAAAGAGGCTCAATAATCCAAGCGGAATGGCGACGAGATAAAGGTGCATATCGGTTGAATAAAGTAACAACACACAACGCCAAGTTATCTGGCAGCACCAAAGTACTTCAAGTTGTCGGACCGTACAAGTGAATAAGAGATATTAGAGGTGTCGCAGTATCCAAGTTTCTAGTAAGCAACTTAGCAGTACCGAGGATCACCTTAACTCTTAAAGGGCTTCGAATCGTGATTAGTGCAAGATCCGATTTGAAGCCTATTTTTTTGTGCTTTTTTCGGATTGCCGAGGGCGCACGGGTCCGTTATCATGGAGCCAAAGAAGGCGAGCTGGATGCAGCAGGCGTTGGAAGCAAAATTGAACGAGGCGGATCCGCTGACGTTCACAGGGGCCGACGTGGCGTGGCTCATTGCGCATGTTGGAGATTTGGACGGGCACATTCGCGACGACCTGACCTTCACGCTGATTGCGCGTGGCGTGTTGGCTGGCGGTTTTACAGCCGCGCAACAACGACGGGTCAACGACGCAATCGTTGCCTCTAAACAGATTTTCTCCGGCATTGACGCGCCTCAAAACAATGCCGTTTTTCTGCGCAGTTTCACCGCGTTAATCGGGTCCTGCATCTTGCAGGCGGATGCGCAAAGGCCTTTTTTAACCCGCACTGACCGTGGCCTGTGGTTTCAGTGGGCGTTGGAGTACCTTTACCGCGAGCGTGACTGGCGCGGCTATGTGGCCGGCCACGGCTTCGCCCACGCGCTGGCGCATGGCAGCGACCTTTTGGCGGCGGCGCTGGCCCATCCGCTTTTTGGGTCTGCCCGACAGGAAGTGGTGCTGGGCACGGTCCGCGCCGTGCTTGACCGGATCATTCAACCCTTGGCCGAGGATGAGGAGGAGCGCCTGGCCAATGCCTTGAAGCAGGGACTGCAGGCCCATACTTTGAGTCAAGCCACCCTGACCCATTTCTTGACGGCCACGGATCAGGCCCTGTGGCAAGGCGCCGACTCAGAGCGGGCGGCGGGTTATCGCCTCAGTGCCTGGAAGCGGGTGCTTCAGACACTTTATTTTCTCGCGCCGAGCCTGCAGCAGGCCTGTTTACCTCTGCTCAGGCATTACTACCGCGAAAATGGCTACCTCGAAAGTTAGTGGCTTGACGGACTTTTTCCCTCATCGGCTCGGTGCTTTCGGCGCGAGCGATTAGTCCCTTAATGCCGACTGGTGCGGTATAATCAAGGGGAAGCTTCAGCCCGCGGCTTGCCGCGGTCAAACCAAGGAGGAGTGCACATGGCAACTGAACAGGATTTTGAAGTTGAATCAATGCATTACAACCGGCTGCTGCTTGCGGTTGATGACGACGATGACGACTCATCACACAAGGCGTTTAACTACGCGGCAACGCTGGCCAAAATCTACAATATCCCGCTTGGCATCGTCTCGGTCCTGGAAACCGGCGATCTGAACATTTATCAATCGCTTTCCCCGGACTTGTTAGCGGACCGGCGCAGCCAAATGGCCGCCCACCTGAACACCTACGTCGAAAAGGCGGAGGCGTTCGGCGCGCAAGACGTTCAGCCGCTGATTGGGGAAGGCAAACCAGCCGCCGTCATTCTCGACGAGATCGTGCCGGCCTTCAAGCCAGACCTGATTGTTTTGGGCTCGCACGAGCGGCGCGGCCGCTCTCGCTTGGGGCATGTCGCCGCGGAAATTGCGCGCGAAGCGGATGCCTCGGTGATTATTGTTCGTTAACCGGCTGCCGGCAGTGATTGCCGGCTTTTTTGTCAGGTGTGCGAAGCAACCTAGCCATTCGTGCGTTGTGAGTTCGAACTTAGTCGGAGGTCATGGTGAAATATTCAAATGTCGTTATCGGCCGCGTCGTTAAGCGCGTGAGCCGCTTCACGGTCACGGTCGACCTCAAGGGAGAGCACGTGGCAGCACACCTCAGCAACACTGGCCGCAACAAGGAACTCCTGCTTCCCGGCGCGCCAATCAGCGTGCGCAAGGCTGACAATCCTGCGCGCAAAACGCCTTACGACATTCTGGCCGTCCAGCGCGCCCAGCGGTGGATCAACATCGATAGTCTGGCCCCGAACCGCGTGGTGAACGCCGCGCTGAATGACGGCAGCTTAGTGCTGCCGGCGTGCGTCGAACCTTATCAGGTGCGGCCGGAAACGACCTACCTGGACAGCCGGCTGGATTTTGCGGGTCAGGATGCAGGCGGTCAGGACTGGTTTGTTGAGGTCAAAGGCGTGACCTTGGCCAACGGTCCGCGCGCAGCGTTCCCCGATGCGCCGACCGTCCGCGGTCTGAAGCATGTGCACACGCTGACGCATGCGGCCCAAAGCGGCTACCGCGCCTTTCTTGTGTTTGTGGTGCAGCTGCCTGGCATTACCAGCATGACGATTTTCAAGGCTCGGTTTCCGGAGCTGGCCCCTGCCATCACAGCAGCCAAGGCCGCCGGCGTGCAGTTCATCGCCATGACCTGCCACACGGGGCCGGCTGAGATTACCCTCGACCAGCCAATCTTGTTCGATGAAAACTTGCCATTTGAAGAAATCAAACTGGATTAAAAAAGCTCGGCGCCGCTTCCTCAAACTTTTGAGCGAAGCGGTACCGAGCCATTTTTTAGTTAGGCAGCTTGTTTTCCAGCATGGTCAACCCCAGCAGTAGGCCGACCACGCCGACCGCCGCAAAGACGAAGAAGGTGGCCGTGAAGCCGGCATTCTGGCTGCCAGTCGCCGCCTGGACAGTACTCAGGATCATGGTGGCCACGGCAACGCCGGTGGAGCCGAGCAGCTGGCGAATCGTGGTGGTCACCGCGGTGCCGTCGGAAATCAGCGATTTGGGCAGCGCATTGGCGCCAGCGGTCACCGCCGGCATCATGACAAACGCGTTGCCGGCCTCAGTGAACATGGCGCCAATGATTGCGACAATCAGCGGCATGCGGCCGACGAGCAGCCCCAGCATGATGAACCCGATGACAATCAGGCTCATGCCGATGGTGACCACGCGCCGCGGCCCAATTTTATCCAGCAGCGACCCAGCGCGCGGATTCAGCAGGCTAAGCAGGACCGCGGCAGGGACTAGTGACAGCCCGGAGATCAGCGGGGAGACCTTCAGCACGTCCTGGAAGTACAGCGGCATCACAATGGTCGTGACGATCAACGCAATGTAGGAAATGCCCGTCATCAGCACCGCTTTAGTGAACAGCGAGGTTTTGAACACGCGCAGTTCCAGCAGCGGCTTTTTCATCTTCAACTGGCGGGCGGTGAACCAGAGCGCGGCCAGCACCGAGACGATCAGGATGGTCCACAGCGCCGCGTTCATGCCGGCGTGGGTGGCTTCAGACAGTACGTACAGCAGGGCCGGGAAGCTGGCGGCGAGGATCACCGACAGCCAGTCCAGCGTGGACAGGTCCTTGGGCATCACATCGGTGATCGTGACAGTGGAGGCTGCCAAGACCATCAGCGCAACGATCAGAAACAGGGCGAACAGCGCCTGCCACGGGAAGAAGCTGAGCAGCACCCCGGAAATGATGGGACCGACCGCTAGGGCCGAACCCATGACCAGACCGGCGAGGCCCATGGTCCGCCCGCGTGCTTCGCGCGGCGTGATCGTCAGCAGCACGGTTTGGTAACTGGGAAAAATGATCCCCACGGCCAAGGCCTCCATTAACCGCCCGATCATCAGGACCGTGAAGCTTGGGGCCCAGATGCAAAAGACCGTTCCCACCGCGAACAGGGCGACAATGCTTTGAAACAGCCGCTTAAACCCAACGTTGTTCAGCAGCCATGGCGAGACTGGAATCATCAGGCTCATCACCAGCATGAAGCCGGTGGTCAGCCAGGAGACGGTGCTGGCGCTGAGGCCAAAGCTTTTCATGAAGGCTGGATAGGCGGTACTCAGCGATGACTGTGAGATCGACATGGAAAACGTGCCGGTCAGCAACGTCACGATAAACGCGGTGTGCTTGGTGCCTGAAACCGATTGTGATTGCGACAAAAAACTCATCCTCTCTAAATGCTTTGGGTCACTTATTAGGCAACCCTTAATCCCGAGTTCAATTATAACTGTTCCAATTTGCAGCGCAAGTGGCTTCGTTGTGCTCAATTAATTTACGGGTTATAATCAGCACAAGAGTCAGTTCAAACCAGTCTGTGGGAGGTAGTAGGATGGCAAAAGCGCCAAAGCAGCCGAAGAAAAGTTCGAAAGCCAAGACGTGGGCGTGGCGCGTCTTTTTGACCCTGGGGCTGTTGCTGGGCCTCGCACTGGTGTTCAACGAGCAGATCAAGTTGTTCGTGGTTGACTGGATGAGCCGCTCGACCTTGAGTGCGGTCGACAAGCAGTCAGTTGAAAAGAACAATAAGAAGAAGGCCACGTACGATTTTTCAAAGGTCAATGATCTGGACCTGGGGACCGTTGGCAACGCCGCGATGAACACGAAAAACGCCATCGGGATGATCGCGATTCCCAAGGTTTCGCTGCGCCTGCCAATCATGAAGGGGCTGGCCAATGACAACCTGTCTGTCGGCGCTGCGACGATGACCGCAGACCAGAAAATGGGTGAGGGCAACTACGCCTTGGCCGGGCATGACACCTCGCACAAGGGCGTGCTGTTTTCACCGCTGGGTTACGTTAAAAAAGGCGATAACATTTACCTGACCGACATGAAAAAAGTCTACCGCTACAAGGTGACCCTGAAGAAAAACGTTGATCAGTACGAGGTGCACTGGGTCGATCCTGTGCCGAACCAGAAGCTGATTACGCTCATCACCTGTGAGGTCAGCACGGCCAGCCGTGCCGACCGCATTATGGTGCGCGGTGAGCTTAAAAAAGTGTCGAAGGCGACCAAGAAGCACCTCAAAGTCTTTAAAGCGGATAAGTGACTGCTGCGAAGCGTCGGCAACTGAGCCGGCGCTTTTGTGCTTGCTAGGGTATAATAACGGCTGATGGGAGGGGTTTGATGACCAAGTATGAACGGTTTGTGGCGAATGTGAAACTGCGGCGCTGGGTGGTGCTGCTTAGCTTAGTGATTGTTCTATGGCTGGTGCGCTCGGTGATGAGCACCATTTTGCTGACGTTCATTTTCTCGTTTCTGGTGACCCGCCTGATCCGATTGATTCGCCGGCGCGTGCACTTGCCCGCCATGGTCGTAGTGGTGCCGCTGTACCTGCTGATCATCGCCGGCATGGCGTACGCGGTGATTCACTACGTCCCGGCAGTGGTGGCGCAGACGATTCATTTGGTCAACTCCGTCAGCGATTTTTACAACAGCAAGGCCTTTGCGAATAACAAGGCCATGCAGTGGGTCGTGCAGGCCGCCAACCAGATGAACCTGAACGAGCAGATCAAGACGTCGGTGACCGCGCTGCTGCAGTACGCCGGGAGCCTGACTGCAATGGGCGTGACGTTGGTGTTATCCCTGATCCTCAGCTTCTTCTTTTCGATCGAAATCGATGAGCTGATGCGCTTTGGCCGCAATTTCACGAATTCGACGTTTGGCTGGTACTTCCAGGATGTCACCTACTTCGCCAAGAAGTTTATCGATTCCTTCGGGGTCGTCATCGAGGCGCAGCTGTTCATCGCGCTGGTCAACACGGCCATCACGACGGTCACGTTGATTTTCCTGAAAATGCCCAACATTCCCAGCTTGGCGGTCATGGTCCTCCTCCTGTCCCTGATTCCCGTCGCCGGGGCGCTGATCTCGGTGGTTCCACTGGCCATCATTGCCTACACTGTCAGTGGGTGGCAGGGCGTGCTCACGATTATCATCATGATCATCGTCATCCACCTGCTCGAAACTTACGTGCTGAACCCGAAATTTATGAGCAGCCGCACCAAACTGCCGGTATTCTTCACGTTCGTCGTGCTGATGGCGGGCGATTGGTTGTTTGGCACCTGGGGCTTGATCGTCGGCATTCCGATCTTCACGTTTATCTTGGATCTGCTGGGCGTCAAGAAGTTGCCAGACACGAAAAAAACGCCACCCGCTAAGGCCGCGCCGACTAAATGAGCCATCAACCAGCCGCAACGGGCTGGTTTTTTACTTGCGATGAAAAATTTTATGCAACAACCCGGCGATGATGGCAATGCCGCCGCCAATCAGCAGCAGGTCCATCAGGCCGTGCAGCATCGACAAGGCGGTGCTGGCATCGACGGCGGTGCGCAGGGCCGGACTGTTGACGTAGACGAGAAAATAAACAATGCTGAGCAGCCACAGCACGACCACGGTCAGCCACCAATATTTACGCATAAATTCGCCTCCGCTTAGAGTTTACCAGAAATCTGGCCTTGAGGATGCCACGGCGGGTAAAAGGCGTCGCGCTTTTTCTGCAAATGGTGTATCATTAAGTGTCGAAAACAGCTGTGAATGCAGCAAAATTAAAAAGTGAGGTAATCTCTCGATGGCAAAATTAGTGCTTATCCGTCACGGTCAAAGTGAATGGAACCTGTCCAACCAGTTTACCGGCTGGGTCGATGTTGACCTGTCCGAAAAAGGAACTGAAGAAGCGAAGGAAGCAGGTCGTCGCATCAAGAAGGCCGGCCTTGAATTCGATCAGGCGTACACTTCCGTTTTGACTCGTGCGATCAAGACTTTGCACTACGCACTGGAAGAATCCGACCAGCTCTGGATCCCAGAAACCAAGACCTGGCGCCTGAACGAACGTCACTACGGCGCTTTGCAGGGCCAAAACAAGGCCGAAGCAGCCAAGAAGTGGGGCGATGAGCAGGTTCACATCTGGCGTCGTTCGTACGACACTTTGCCACCGCTTTTGAGCGCTGACGACGAAGGCTCTGCTGCTAAGGACCGTCGTTACGCGAACCTCGACCCACGCATCATTCCTGGCGGCGAGAACCTCAAGGTCACGCTGGAACGGGTTATCCCATTCTGGGAAGATCACATTGCGCCAGACCTGCTTGACGGTAAGAACGTCATCATCGCTGCCCATGGCAACTCACTGCGCGCCTTGACCAAGTACATCGAAAACATTTCCGATGAAGACATCATCAACCTGGAAATGACCACTGGCGAACCTGTTGTTTACACATTCAACGACAAGCTGGAAGTTACCGACAAGGTTAAGCTCAGCAAGTAATTTCAGTCTACACCATCAGCCGTCTGCTTATGCAGGCGGCTTTTTGTGTTGAGCAAGGCGAGCCGGTAACCCGTGACTGAAATGCGCCGCTGCCGGTTAAATGGCCTATAATAAAAGTGCTAGCAATGTGTAAGCGCAAACATCAATTGTCCTTGGACCTGGGACGATCAGGCTGATGTCGCAGCTGCCGCGTTCAGGGGTGCAAAGAAACGCAGGTGAAACCGTGGTGCTATGATGAGTTTAGGAGCGGTCATCCAGCAGTGGCACAAAAATGATTGGCCGGGTCAACGGGGAGCGCCAGGCAACAGATTAAAAAATCACATGATCATGGAGGCAGAAAGATGAGTATTGCAGTAAGGTATTTTTCTAAGACCGGGAACACGCAAAAGGTCGCTGATGAACTGGCTCAGCACCTGAACGTCGAGGCGCAAACCGTTGACACGCCTTTGCCGGAGCACGTTGATCAGCTTTTCTTAGGTGGCGCCATTCACATGGGCAGCATCGACAAGGAGTTGAAGGCGTTTGTCGCCAAGCTGGACCCGGCGCAAGTCGGCACGGTCACCATGTTCGGGACCTCAGGCGGCGTGATGTCGATCGGCCACGGGCTGGAAAAAGAGCTGAAGGCCCAGCACCTCAACGTTTCGCAGCACCGGTTGTTCCTGCACGGCATGATGCCAAGCAAAAAGGCGCTCAGTGATGACGAAAAAGAAAAGATTGCCGCCTTTGCGCAGCAATCCTTGAAATGAGCATGGATTAAATTTGAATCTCGGTTCAGGCGGTGGGGCAAAAGTCCCATCGCCTATTTGTCATTACCCTTCTGTGTAAGGATGATCCGGGTCGTCGTGTTTTTCCGGTGCCTCGCTGGCCTGAGAGCCTTTCGGAGTCTCAGGTGCCTTGGGTGCTTGTGGTGCAACACTGGTAGTCGGCGCTGCAAAGACGTTAGGATCGATCCGCGAATCTAAGTCGGAACGGGTACCGGTGTCATCAGCAGGCAAATTTGGTAATGGTTTGGACGGCAGTAAGGTGAGAATCAGGATCGACAGGGAGACGGCCCAGGACAGGAGGCTGGCGACTGTCGAGTCCTTCGGCATGAAGTTAGTGGAGGCGTTTATTAACAGTTGGACCAGGTAGATCCACCATGGAATCCCCGCATCGCGGTAGCGCCGAATGAGCAGGGCCAAGGATGGGACCAGTAGCACCAGTGCTACAAGAATGACCAACAGTAGAAAAATCACAAGGCCGATTCCCATGTGGCCAAAGATTTTGGCCGGGCTCATGGTGTCCGGGTCGAGGCCAATCGCAGAGCCAACCACCGCAACGATAAAGCCAATCATGGCGACAATGCTTAGGATGGCACCAAACAGAATGACCCACCAGTACTCACTGCGACTGGAGCGTCCCGTAAAGTTGAAGTAGTTACCGAAAAATGCCTTAATTGTTGAAAAGCCCGTGGCGCGGTAGTACTTGTTGTTCGCGGCGGCCTGCTCCTGTGCACTAGACTTGATTGCCATTTTTTCTCACTCCTTACCCAATTTTACTGAATCGTAGCATAACGCCGTGGTGCACGCAATCGCTTCCGCCTAGAGGTGGTTAGTTTTGCGCCGTTATAAATGGTATACTGGAACGGATGGTGCGCTGATGCACCGCTGATTGGAGGCTGTTGCATGGACATTTTAAAGTGGCGCGTGCTGCCGCCCCCATGGCGCAAGGCCAGTCGGACGCAGCTTAGCTTTTAAGGAGAGATAAATAATGACGCAAGCAATCGATTTACGTGCCGGCATGACGTTCGTGAAGGACGGCAAGCTGATCAAGGTTTTGGAAAGCAATCACCACAAGCCGGGCAAGGGTAACACCTTAATGCAGCTGAAACTCTACGACGTACGGTCCGGCTCCACGGTCCAAACGACCTACCGCCCGACGGAAAAAATCGAGCTGGCCGAGCTGATCACCAAGCCGGCTCAGTACCTGTACACGCAGGATGACACCGCGATTTTCATGGACCTGGAAACGTACGAGCAGTATGAGATCCCGACGGCTAGCTTGGAATCGGAGCGCAAGTACCTGCTAGAAAACATGAAGGTCGCTATCGAGTTCTACGGCACCGAGGTCATTGGGGTTACCCTGCCAAGCACGGTAAACTTGAAGGTGGTTGAGACCCAGCCGTCGCTTAAGGGTGGGTCAGTGACCAACGGCGGCAAGCCGGCTACGATGGAAACTGGATTGGTCGTGAACGTCCCCGACTTTGTTCAGGCGGGCGAAACAATCGTTGTCAGCACCCAGACTGGGAACTACGAGAAGCGTGCATAGGTTACCGAAGCACCGCTGCGGCGGCGCTTTTTTTGTCCCTTCTGAAGGCGTTTAATGGAAAAAACGCACACAATCTTGACAGGCACAACCTACTTATGAGAACCCGCTGAGAGTAATTGGTCTACTTCTAACAGCATTGTTAGGTCAAATCACCTCCTTTCCCCTTATACTGAAAAGGTAACAGGGAAGGGCGGAGGATAATGAGAAGGAGACGACGCCGCAACATCAGATGGGGCCTAGCGTTAGGCGGCGTGGGGGCGCTTTTGGTCGGACTTGGGTTGTGGACGGCCACCAGGGTGAATCACCCGGCGGTGCAGCCCGATTCGCTGAGCCGGGAAGAAGCCTCGCTGCTCAGACATCACGTAGGCAAGTCGATCAAAGTGACGCTGCCTGAGGGGCGTGCGCGATTTGTGCTCCCTGATAGGCAAAAAACAGTGGCCCCAGCGCTTAAACAGGCTGCTGCGGCGGTGCTTTCGCAGCTGCCGAAAAAGGCGCGAAACAAGACTGTAATCGTGACGGCTCAATCGCAGCCTGCACCGCTGGGGTTGGTGACGTGGAACGCAGATATTGAAAGCCTGTACGCACAGGGCAAGCGTGTCCAGCAGCGGCAACTGACTCGGGAGCTGACGACTACCGCTCAGGGGACGCTGGCGCGCATTGGGGATTTAGTCGCTGATGACAATGCACGACGGGCGGTCAACTACGCGGCACAAACGCACCAGGCTGAAACGCACCGGCTAGATGAGGCACAGCTGAATCAGTTGATACAGGCCCCGCTACTGGCGTCATTGACCGCAACCAATTTCAAACTGACCGCAGCGGCGTTGACCATCACCGCGGCAGCCGGCCAGGCGGTCGCGACAGTGCCATACCCGAAACTTGCTCCTTACCTGAAGGGCGCGACGCCCCACGCGCCTGCCGGGAAGCTGATTGCCCTGACTTTCGATGATGGGCCTAACCCGCAGACGACGCCCAGCATTTTAAAGACGCTGGCCGCGGCTCGAGTCAAAGCCACATTTTTCGAGGTGGGGACTGGTATTGCCCAATTCCCGGCTCTGGCCAAAAGTGTGAAGGCAGCAGGCCACGAAGTCGGGACCCACACCTATGATCACCCATACCTGCCCAAGCTGGCCCGGCCTCAGCTGCTGGATGAAGTTTACGGCAAGAATCTTTGGACTTATTACCAGGCGTTCGGGACGCTGCCACCGTTTATCCGGCCGCCGTACGGGGCGATGTCCAAGGCAAACGCCGCTCTGGTGGGGATGCCCGCCATTCAGTGGTCGGTCGACTCACAGGACTGGCGGTCAAAGAGCAAACCTGCAATCATTGCGCGCGTCCAGGCGACGGCGCGGCCAGGGGCCATCGTTTTGATGCATGACATCCAGCCGGCCGAGGTTGAGGCGCTGCCGGTCGTGATCACGAAGCTGAAAAGCCAGGGTTATCAGTTCGTGACGGTCAGCCAGCTGCTGGGTCAGCGGCTGCTGCCGGGCCATCAGTACTTTGGTCAGGGCGACGAGCGGTTGATCAGTTAGGCCCAGAAGCGTTTGCGAGAGCAGACGCTTTTTTGGTAGAATCACCCCGGAGGCGGCTCATGACAGAGTTTTATTTAGTGCGGCACGGCGAAACGGAAATCAATCAAAAAGGGGCCTTTAACGGCGGCCTGGTCGACTCGCCGCTGACGGCCAAGGGCGTGGCCGGGGCTGAGGCGGTCGGCGCGGCCTTGGCGCAAGTTCGCTTCACGCAAGCACTCAGTTCGCCGCTGCCGCGGGCGTTGACCACGGCCAAGTTGATCTTGGCCGCGAATCGCTTTCGCCGTCAGACCCCACTGCAAGCGGCATGGGGGCTGCATGAAATGCGCTTGGGTCAGTGGGATGGCCAAACCATCCAGAAGGTGGCGGCCCCTGAGGCCCTTGACCTTTACTTCCACCGGCCGCTGGAGTTTGATGCGGACTGCGCGGCCAAATTTGGTGTCGAACCTTATGAAGCAGTCGCTCGGCGCGCGGTGCCGGTGTTTGAAACGGCTGCGCTGGCACACCCCACGGGAAAGATTTTGGTGGTGGGGCACGGCCTGCTGTTTCAGATCCTGACCACGGTGCTGCTGGGGTTGCCCCTGGCACGGTTGCGCGAGGCGCCAATGCTGAAGAACACGACGGTGACGAAGCTGATGACACGGAATGGCAAAACTTTTTCTCAGGTTTATCGGGACCGTCAGCCGGTTGGCACAACGCCGCTTCAGCCCTAGCAGCACGGGCCGAGCACGGTCGGTCCCGCCAGAGTTCGGCTACGCGGCAAAAATAAATTTTTACTTTGGCCTTGACATTGTTTTCTAATTTTTGTATTCTCTTGTCATACCAGTTCAACTGGTGCGAAGGAGTGTTGAGCATGACAACAAATAAACCAACACAACTAAATCGCTTGTATTACTACGGCTATTACGGATAGCGGCTGCATCGCTAATTGGATGCAGACCGCGCAGCAGGTTTGCATCCATGATAGGCGCAGCGTTTAAGCATGATTTTTAAGCGGCCACATGGATGAGAGGATCTCTTCCATGTGGCTTTTTCTTTCCGGAAAGAAACTGGCCGGCCACAGGAGAAATCCTGCGGCCGGCTTTTCTGTTTCGCGGCAAACGAGTGAGCGCAATAAATTCTGGAGGAAAATTATGATGAAAATGAACAAAGTCTTGTTATCGTTAGCAGCAGTCGGGATGGTCGGGGCGCTTGCCGCCTGCGGGAATAGCGCCAGCGCCAGCAGCGCAAATAAAACCGTTAAGGTCGGAATCTTACAGCTGATCGATCAGCAGGCCTTGAACGCGGCCAATAAGGGGTTCAAGGAACAGCTGGCCAAGGAAGGCTTCAAGGGCAGCAAGGTCAAGTTTGATAACCTCAACGCGCAAGGCGATCAGGGCAACCTGAGCTCCATGTCCGCCCGCCTGAAGAGTGACAAGAACACTGTTAACTTGGCCATCGCCACTCCGGCCGCCCAGGCGCTGCTGAAGGCCGATAACCAGACGCCGATGGTCTTCACCGCCGTCACCGATCCGAAGTCCGCAGGCCTGACCGGCGACCCGAAGAAGCCCGACAAGAATGCCACCGGGGTCACCGACATGGTCGACGTGAAGGGCCAGATCGACTTCACTCACCAGCTGTTTCCAAAGGCCAAGACAATCGGCCTGCTGTACAACGCGGCCGAGGAAAACTCTGTCGTTCAGATCAAAATTGCGCGCCAGGAAATCGCTAAGCTTGGTCTGAAGGCCGTCGTCAAAACCGCGGCCACCACCAACGACGTTCAGCAGGCGGCCGAAACGCTGGCCGGACAGGCTGATGCCATCTACATTCCAACAGACAACACGGCTGCCGCCGCAATGCCGACCATCGGTAAGGTGTCTGCCGCTAAAAAGGTGCCAGTCGTCACCGCTGATGCCACCATGGTCAAGCTGGCCGGGGTCGCAACGGTCGGGATCAATTACGAAGACCTGGGCAAGCAGACCGCTAAGCTGGCAGTGAAGATCATCAAGGGCAAGAAAGTTTCTAGTCTTGCCGTTCAGGCGCCAGCCAAGGCAACCCTGGTCACCAACAGCAAGCGCATGGCACAGTTCGGTGTCACCAAGGCGCAGGCGGAAAAGGCGGCGAAGGCCGTCGAATAACCTTTCTACGTGGTGAGCCGGAGCAAAGCTTGTGATTAATTCCCAAAAGGTCCTTGACGAGTTAGTGTGATGAGTGTATTCTCATTTACATAGCAAAGGTTAATCTTTGCCAGTAAAGGACGTGTTGATTATGAACCAAGTCATCTCAACACAGCTTAATCGCAACTTTTTCGCCGGCTTTTTCGGATAGCGGTTTGCATCATGGATGCAAGCCGCGGGCTTACATCCATGATGGCCGGCACCTTTAAACGTGCAATTTACCGCCACATGGAGCAACTTCATTCCATGTGGCTTTTGTTTTTCCTAGGACAAAAACAGACGCCAGCCACTGGAATGAAACCGAGTGGCTGGCGTTTTCTGTTTCGCGAACAGTGCGCTTGCCGCGGCTCATCCGGATCCGGCACCACATTCTAGGAGGAATTCATGATGAAGTTGAAACACATCGCATTAGGGTTAGCCGCCGTCGCCGTTTTGGCCTTGGCCGGGTGCAGCAGCAGTGCCAAAGCCAGTACCGGCAAGAAAACGGTCAAGATCGGGATTTTGCAACTGATCAACCAAACCGCGCTGGATGATGCGCGTCAAGGCTTTGAGCAGGAACTGGCCAAGGAAGGTTACAAGAGCGACAAGATCAAAATCGATTACGTGAACGCGCAAGGCGATCAAAGCAACCTGCAGAGCATGAGCCAGCGCCTCAAGCAGGACAAGAATGACGTCAACTTGGCGATTGCGACGCCGGCCGCGCAGGCCCTGATGAAAGCCGACAAGGACACGCCGATGGTCTTCACGGCCGTCACTGATCCCAAAGCCGCCGGTCTGGTTGCCAATCCCAATCATCCGGAAGCCAACGCCACCGGGGTCACCGACATGACCGACATCAAGGGCCAGCTCGAGTATCTCAAGCAATTGTTCCCCAAGACCAAAACGGTGGGCCTGTTGTACAATGCCGCCGAGCAGAACTCCGTTGTTCAGATCAAAACAGCGACCAAGGCGGCCAAGCAGTTGGGGCTGAAGGTGGCCAAGGCGACGGTGGCCTCGACCAACGATGTGCAATCTGCGACCGAAACGCTGGCGGGTAAGTCTGATGCGATGTACCTGGTCACCGACAACACGGTTGCGGCCGCGATGCCGACGGTCGGCAAGCTCTCGCTGAGCAAGCATGTTCCAGTCGTCTGCGCGGCATCCACCATGGTTGAGGACGGTGGGGTCGCCACCAAGGGCATTTCGTACAAGGAACTTGGCAAGCAAACCGCGCGCATGGCAATCAAGATCCTGAAGGGGAAGAAAGTGGCCGATCTGCCGGTGGAAAAGCCGGCCAAGACCACTGTGGTCAAGAACGAGAAAATGATGAAGGCGTTCGGGCTGACCGACGCGGACGTCGAAAAGTAATCTGTCACTCAGTTTTTGGAGGTTAACATGGACATCCTGACATCGAATATATCGACCGGTTTTTTATGGGCAATCATGGCGATCGGCGTTTACCTGACGTTCCGCATCTTGGATATCGCCGACATGACCGCTGAAGGGAGTTTTCCCTTGGGTGCGGCGATCACGGCGCACACGCTGGTTTCCGGCGTCGGTCCGATTCCGGCGACGCTGCTGGGTTTTTGCGGCGGGGCGCTGGCGGGCCTGGTTTCTGGTCTGCTGCACACCAAACTGAAAATTCCTGACCTGCTCACCGGGATTTTAACGATGACGGGACTGTATTCGGTGAACCTGTTCATCATGAAGGCGGCCAACGTGTCGCTTTTGGCCGACATCAAAACGGTCTTTACGATGGTTAATATTGGGGACGCCACGATGACCACCATCGTCATCGGACTGATCATCCTGCTGATTGTGATTGGCCTGCTAGTGCTGTTTTTCAATACTGAAATGGGCCTGGCAGCGCGCGCCGTGGGGAACAATCAGGCGATGGCGGCGGCCAATGGGATCAATAACGACAACATGAAGATCATCGTCTACATGATCTCCAACGGCCTGATTGCCTTGTCGGGTTCGCTGATGGCACAGACCAACGGATATGCCGATGTGTCAATGGGAATCGGCACCCTGGTCATCGCGCTGTCGGCCATTATCATCGCCGAAATTCTGGTGCGTAACGTCAGCTTCGGCCAGCGCCTGCTGATGATCATCGTCGGGGCGATCATTTATCGCCTGATTATCGCTGGCGTCCTGCAGCTCGGGGTCGATCCCAACTACCTGCGCCTGTTCTACGCGCTGATGCTGGTGGTCTTCCTGGCGCTGCCGCTGGTCGAAAAAGAAGTCAAGAAGGCACGCGAGCGTGCTGCGAATAAACGGGAGATGAATAACTGATGACAACGCCAGCCTTGGAAGTACACAAGTTGAATCAGTGGTTCGAAAAAGGAACTCCGAACGAGAACCACGCCCTGAAAGACGTTGAGTTGACGCTGCAGCCCGGCGAATTCGTCACTATCATTGGCGGCAATGGGGCGGGCAAGTCCACGCTGCTCAACAGCGTGGCAGGCTCGCTTCAGGTGACGCAAGGCCAAATTAAAATTGCGGGCAAGGACGTGACCTACCAGTCCGTGGCCAAGCGGGCCAACCTGATCTCGCGGGTCTTTCAGGATCCCCGCTCAGGGACCGCACCGCTGCTCACCGTCAAGGAAAACCTGGCCTTGGCGTTGAAACGCGGTTCCTGGCGCAACTTCTGGCGCCGCGGCGTGAAGCGCGATGATTTGGCGCTAATGAAAGAAAAACTCGCCAGCCTCAACCTGGGACTGGAGGATCGGCTGGACACCGACATTGGCCTGCTTTCCGGCGGCCAGCGCCAGGCCATCACGCTGCTGATGGCCACGATTAACCTGCCGGAGCTGCTGCTGCTTGACGAGCACACCGCGGCGCTGGACCCAGCCACTTCCGCGACCGTCATGGATCTGACGCAGCAGATCGTTTCGGCGCAGCACATCACCACGCTGATGATCACGCACAACATGCAGGACGCCTTGAAGTACGGCACGCGTCTGATCATGCTGGACCACGGCCGGATTGTGGTCGACCTGCCGGCAGAAAAGAAGCGCGGGCTGACGATTCCCGACCTGCTTGCGCTGTTTAAGGAACAAAGCGGCGAGGAAATGAATGATGATGCTGTTCTCCTTAGTTGATCATTTCCGCCTCAAAAAAGATTGCCCACTGGTGGCAATCTTTTTTTGCAGAAATATTAGCGCTCATGTTGTAAGAGTGCTAATTTCGTGGTACTATATATTATGTAAACAAGAAGGCGTGCGAAGCGGTGCGACTGACTATATATAACCTCAGACATCGCCCCGCGGCGGTGTCTTTTTTGCAAGGACGCAGGTTTGGCGTTATTAGGGGGATGATCATCCTAGCTTGCCGCTTTGCTCGGGGTGTGAGCGAAGGGAGGGCGTAGGCGAGCGCTTCCTTGTGGCCGAACCGGCACCTGCTCACTGCACCCGCCAACTTGTGAACAACTGACTAGACGAATGAACCTGTCCCGCGTTGCCAAACGCAGGGCCAAAGGAGGAGTTTTTATGGCACAATTTAATGATCCATTCTTCAATGATGGTATGGATGATTTTCTGAATCAGGTCCTGCATCAAATGGGCGCAAACGGTCAGCGCCGCTACGTGGTCAACGGTCATGAGCTGACGCCTGAAGAGGTGGCGCAGCTGCAACAAAGTGGCCGCATGCCAGCGCAAAACGCGCAGGAGATCCCGGTTCAAGAAGGCAAGCCGCAAAAGAAAGGAATCCTGGAAAAGCTCGGCCGCAATCTGACCAAGGAAGCTGCGGCCGGAACGCTGGATCCAGTCATCGGCCGCGACAAAGAAATTCAGGAAACCGCGGAAATTTTGAGTCGGCGGACCAAGAACAACCCAATCCTGGTAGGGGATGCCGGCGTTGGCAAGACGGCGGTAGTTGAAGGGCTCGCCCAGGCGATCGTCAAAGGTAACGTGCCCGAAGCCATCAAGGACAAGCAGATTATTTCCATCGACTTGTCCAGTTTGGAGGCTGGCACTCAGTACCGGGGCAGTTTTGAACAAAACATCGAGGATCTGATCAAGGAAACCAAGAAGGCTGGCAACGTGATTCTGTTCTTCGATGAGATCCACCAAATCTTGGGCGCCGGCTCGACCGGCGGTGAAGACGGCAGTAAGGGCCTGGCGGATATTATCAAGCCGGCGCTGTCCCGTGGTGAGATCACGGTGATCGGCGCAACGACGCAGGATGAGTATCGCAACACCATCATGAAGGATGCCGCCCTGGCGCGGCGGTTCAATGAAGTGACAATCAACGAACCGAGTCCGGCAACGACGGTTGAAATTTTGAAGGGGGTCAAGGGCCTTTACGAAAAGCATCACAACGTCAAACTGCCTGATGATGTGCTGAAGGCCGCGGTCGACTACTCGATGCAGTACATTCCGCAGCGGTCACTGCCTGACAAGGCCATTGACCTGATCGACATGACGGCCGCGCACCTGGCGGCTAAGCACCCAGTGGTGGATAAAGTCACCCTGGAAAAGCAGATCGATCAGAAGACGAAGGAAAAGGACGAGGCGGCGAAGGCCGAGGACTTCGAAAAGGCGGCCAAGCTTAAGACGGAGCTTGAAGCGCTTGAGAAGCAGAAGAATAGCGCCAGTGCCCAGGCCGAGCCTGTGGTGGCCACGCCGGACGACGTCGCGCAGTCCGTTGAGCGCCTGACCGGCATTCCGGTCGCGCAAATGGGCGCCAACGACATTGAACGCTTGAAGAACATTGGCAAGCGTCTGAAGGGCAAAGTCATCGGCCAAGACGAGGCCGTGGACATGGTCGCGCGGGCGATTCGGCGCAACCGGGCCGGGTTTGACGAAGGCAACCGGCCGATTGGTTCCTTCCTGTTTGTCGGCCCCACCGGGGTCGGCAAGACCGAACTGGCTAAACAGCTGGCGCTTGACCTGTTTGGCAGCAAGGACGCGATCATTCGCCTTGATATGTCCGAGTACAGCGACCGCACCGCCGTCTCCAAGCTGATCGGCACCAGCGCCGGTTACGTCGGCTACGAGGACAACGGCAATACGCTGACCGAGCAGGTTCGGCGCAACCCTTACGCAATCGTCCTGCTGGATGAAATCGAAAAGGCCGACCCGCAAGTCTTGACGCTGCTGCTCCAGGTTATGGACGATGGCCGGCTGACAGACGGCCAAGGCAACGTGGTCGACTTCAAGAACACGGTGATCATTGCGACCTCCAACGCCGGTTTTGGTGAAGAGGCCCTGACCGGTGAAAAGGCCAAGGATGAGCCGCTGATGCAGCGGCTGGCGCCATACTTCCGGCCTGAGTTCCTGAACCGCTTCAACGGAATCGTCGAGTTCAGCCACCTGACTAAGGATGACCTGGGCAAGATCGTCGACCTGATGCTGTCTGATGTCGACAAGACGCTGGCGAAGAAAAGCCTGACGCTGACGGTCACCCCGCAGGCGAAGACCTGGCTGATCGCGCAGGGCTATGACGAGGCGATGGGCGCACGCCCACTGCGCCGGGTCATTGAGCGGCAAATTCGCGATAAGGTCACGGATTATTACCTGGATCACCAAGCCGAAAAGCACCTGCAGGCTGACGTGGTTGACGGGACCATCGCCATCAGCGCGGTCAAGGACGCCCAGCCAGTGGCCTAAGCGTTTAAAGTTAGGTTTGCCAAACAGTCATGCAAAAATGGACATCACCACAATGCAATGCGGTGATGCCCATTTTTTATGGCCAGAGGAAGTGGTCGACTGCGGAGATTACTGCCGGATTGGTCCGCAGCAGGCGGTGCTGGGCCAGTGGGCCGGAGAATTCCAGCGCTTGGTAGCTTTTTAGCCGAGGCCCAAGCAGATACCGGAGCGAACGCGATGAGACGTTGTTGATTTTGCCGTCCCAGTGCCGACCATCGCCAAGGTCGCCGTATATGTTGAGGACTGAGACCTGGTGCTTGGGAAAATGGCGCCGGAGTCCCAAGGCCCGCTTATAGTCCGGCGCGACCCACGGCGGCTTGCCGCCAGGCCCTAAGCGGTGCTTGCGCCGCGGCCGGTGGACGCCGGGGATGCCGTCGAAGTTGCCGGCGATGGCGACGTATTTTTGCAGCTGCGGCAGCTGCTGGTATTGGCCGTATCGCAGCTCGTAAAACAGGACGGCGGCGTTGCCCAACGAGTGGGCGACAACGTTATACCGAGTGATGCCGTACTGCTTTTGCAGTGCCATCAGGACGTCGCGCAGCCAATCCGAGATGCGATTGTAGCGTAGCGTGCGATTGTTCAGGAAGACCACCTTGACCAGCGGCCGGTGGCTGGTCGCCGGCCAATTGCCGGTGAACGTGACCTGACCGGTGTTGTTGACGGTGGCGGTCAGCACACTGGTGGCGTGGTCCTCGCGCTCCGCAGTCTGCATCAGCGCATTCATCGCGTTGGGGCCCGCGCGATGGCCATGCAGGTACAGGGTGGGGACATGACGCACCGTGGCGGCGTGTAGTGTGTGCCCGGGTGCCAGCCCGAGTCCCAGCGCCGTGATCACGACCAGCATAAGGATCATCAGCCGTTTTCGCATGTCTGTCGCCCCCTGTTGCCTTTACCTTACGGATATTCTCTGCGTGAAGCAATAGTCGTTGGCGCACCTTAGTAAAGTTGAAAAATGTGTTAAACAGGCTTAGACAAAATTAGCCTAGTCGCGTTCCACAAAGCAACGCCCAGACACGCAAACGCCCCTGCATCTCGATTCGAAGC
>NZ_AYZJ01000028.1:0-77973 GCF_001436615.1 Lacticaseibacillus camelliae DSM 22697 = JCM 13995 | reverse complement strand
ATCGTGATGCAGGGACGCCTGCGTTTTGGGCTAAAACCGCTTTGTGTCTCAGCCTCCACTTTTTAGTCTAGGTTAAAACTAATGTCAAGGTTGGTGACACTATTCGTCAGGTACCCCAAAGAGAGCGATGTGACCCCGGAACCCGCATACGCATGCAAATTTGCCAGCGTGATCCCGCCGGAAACCTCGGTCTGAATGGTATCCGGCACTAGGGCCTGCCAAGCCCGCACGGTTTGTGGGGTTTGGTTATCGAACATGATGATGTCGGCCTGAGCAGCGATTGCGGCCAGCAATTCTGCGTGGGTTTCGACTTCGACTTCAATCATTTTGGTTGGGCCGATTGCGCGGCGTAGCTGGGTGATTGCCGTACCTAAGTCGCCGAATGCTGCCCAGTGGTTATCCTTCAGCATGGCCAGGTCATAAAGACCGAAGCGGTGATTAATGCCGCCGCCGCAACGGACTGCGTACTTGTCAAACACGCGCAGCCCCGGTGCCGTTTTGCGGGTGTCCAGCAGGTTGATGCTGGGATCAGCTAGTGTTGCCACCGCTTGGGCCGTCGCCGTTGCAATCCCACTCATCCGCTGCATCAGATTCAAGCTCAGGCGTTCGGCGGCTAGAATGTCTGCCATACTGCCCTCGACGCGGGCAATGATGGTACCTTCTTCAAGCTTCTCACCATCTGCAATGAGTGGGGTGTAGGTCACGTGATGACCCAATAGCCGGTACAAGAAATCAGGGATTTGGCTGCCTGACAGGATACCTGCTGTTTTGGCGAGAAACGATCCAGTGGCTGTCCGTTCACCCAGCAGCGGTGCAGTCAGGTCGCCAGTTCCCAAGTCTTCATCAATAAACCGAGTCAGCGGTTTAGCCACACGCTCAAAATCAAGTCCCATGTGTTGATTCTCCCATCTAGACAACGGTACCATGACCGTTTTCACCGCAATAAAAGTGCAATTTACTTTTATCAATCAAGGTAACGCTACGCCTGGGCTAGCGCAGTGTCAAGACATAGGTTTTTGACGGTCGGCCGACGCCCGCTTTAGCGGTCACACCGGTAGGCTTCAGCATTGCCGCGTGGTTCCGCAAGAAGTTGGAGTTGTCTGGTTCGATGCGGCCGAATTCGGCAAAAATCAGTCGGGCCTGTTTGAGCGTGAAACTGTCGCCAAGAATGAACAAAATTGTGGGCTGGTAGTCGAGTTTGTTGCGAATTCTGCTGCACGCAACGGTCAAGATCCAATTATGGTCGAACGCCAAGCCGGTCGTCGGGGTTTGATCAGTCAGGTATTCGTCAGCTTTTAAAGAGTAAAAACGAAGCCGCTGGTAGTTGAAGGTAAAGATACCGCCCGGTTGGCGGCTCAAGGCAAACCACTCAGCATCGCTGGCACCTGGGCCAGGCACCAAGGGCGGGCGTTGCGGCAAGTAGATCATGTAACTCAACGATAACGCGCGTTCACTGGGGTCGCGGTCGGCAGCCGTAAAGGTGGCTAACTGCTCGGCATAACCGGCGTCAAGGCGTAAGCCAATTTTCTCGCGAACGAGGCGCAAAGCGGCTTCATGGGCGCTTTCGCCCTCTCGCATGGCAGTTTCCGGGAGTGCCCAATACCCGGCAAACGGCTGGTCGCTGCGTTTGATCAGCAGGACATTCACCTGCTTTGTGGCGGGGTCAAAACTCCAAATAATGTTGGTGATCGTGATCAAGGGATGAGCAAGCGTCGTCATTTTGAACCTCCTTAACAGGCTCAGTTTAAGCGCGCCAATTGTTTTCCGCAATCTCAAAGCGCGTTCACTAAAGCGCAGGCTGCCATTAGGCGCTGATTGGAGGCAGGTGTTGAAGCAAGAAAAAACCGACTGTCCAAGGCAGTCGGCTCACTTCGGCAAAAGTGTGAACAATCAAAGGGTAGTGCGGTGATCCTAAAGCTGAACCCTTTCCTGATCAAGGAAGTACTGCAGCGGCTTCAGCTCTTCACCGTCGTAGTAGGCAAACAGGTCGTCAAGCGTGGCGACGGACTGTTCGGCGTCATTGGCGTTGAACTCCGGCGCGACGGTTTCCTGAACCCTGCCGTCGACAATCTTCACCTTCAGCGCTTCGACTGGGAAGCCGCGCTTCAACGTGATCTTGGCGTTGAGGACGAACGGCCGCCCGGCGCTGGTGACTTCAATGGCCTTGGCGAAGGCGGCCGCAAGCTCGCTTGATTTGGTGACCGTGGCACCTTCGATGCCCATGCCTGCCGCGATTTTCTGGAAGTCCTGATCCTCAAGGTCGATTCCCGAGTAATCATGCATCCCTGGAATGTCGGCCTGTTCATCGCGAATGAACCCCAGGGTGGTGTTCGAGGTCACAATGTTGAGAATTGGCAGGTGATACTTCTTCTCCGTGATGAGATCCTGCATGACCATGGAAAAGGCCCCATCGCCGGAAATTGACACGATTTGCCGGTCCGGATATTCGAGGGCCCCGGCGATCGCGCCCGGGATCCCCGCGCCCATCGAGGCAAACAGGGCAGATACGGTCCACTTGTTCGTCGGCGTGACCTTCAAATAGCGCAGCAGGTTGATCGTGTTGTCGCCAACGTCCAGGGCGACCACGGTTTGCGGATTTGTCACCTGGTTAAGTGCCTGGTAAAGGGGTTCAAATTCTAGTGGGGCGGTTTCGCGGGTGGCCAGTTTTTGAAGGTAGCCCTGCCAGTTACGGTTGTCGGCCACGGCAGCCTTGAAAAACGGGGTCGGGGCGACCGCCGTGGCGCGGGTCAGCATTTTTTCAACGAACTGGGTCGCATCACTCCAGATGCCCAGGTCGATGTAATGGTGGCGGCCAAACTCGGCTTCGTCGTTATCCACCTGGATGAACTTGAAGTCGTGGCGCGTGTAGACGTTGTTGGCGAACGGAAAATCGGCGCCCAGCGCAATGACCAAATCGGCAATGTCCATGATTTCGTTGGCCGACTTTGAACCGGCGCGGTTGACAAACCCAATGTTTCCTTCGTAATCCTCGTCGATCATGCCTTTGGTCAAACCGGTTTGAATGATTGGGATCTGCAGCTTTTGGGATAGTTCGATCAGCTTGGGCCCGCCTTGACGAATCCCGCGCCCGACGTGAAAGACCGGGCGCTTTGCCGCCGCGACCATCGCCAAGACTTGGTCAACCTCGGCGTCGGTGGCCAGTGGCTCGGGCTGCGGCTTGCGGTCAGACGGGCTGGTGGACTTGTATGGCACATCCGGAATCTGCGCGTAACCAAAGTCGTTGGGAATAATGACCACGGCCACGCCGCGGTTCTTATAGGCTTCACGGATGGCTTTGTCGACGACGTAAGGCAGACTTTCCGGGGTCATGACGGTCCGGCAGTAAGCGGCAACGTCCGCGAACATCGGGCCTTCATCAAACTCCTGAAAGAAGTTGTAGTTCATCTTGTCGTGCGGCACCTGGCCGACCAAGGCCAGGACCGGCGCGTGATCCTCGCGTGCGTCGTAAAGGCCTGTCAGCAGGTTAGTGGCGCCGGGACCGGCGGACCCAAAAGTCACGGCGACCTTGCCAGTCAGCTTGGCGTCGGCACTCGCAGCCAGGGCGCCCACCTGTTCGTGGCGCACTTGAATGTATTTGATGGTCGCTTTTTCCTGCTCCAAGGCGGACATGGTGGAGTTAAACGAGCCGCCTGGGTAGCCATAAATATGCTTGACACCCCAAGCCTCAAGCACCTTCAGCATTGCAACACTTGCGGGAACTGTGTTTGTCATGATCGCGCACTTCCTTATGTGGATTTAATAACGATTGTAGGCAATTACTACGTTTACAATGTATCATCTCAAGAAAACGGTTGCAACAGTTTTAACCAATTTTGTGTCACAAAACTTTTTATCGACCGGCCAGGCAATAAGAGGCATGGGCAGGCAGGTTGAGCGCCGGCGGGAGTTTTAAACTGGTCAAGTCGTTTTGCTAGGTAAGCGCTTCAATCGGTGCTACGCTTCAATTGAATCCGCGAGGCGTGCTGTTTCACTGGGAGGCAGGGGCCTCGCCGCCAAGGAGGGAGAGCAATATGCGCACTGAAATGTTGGGGATGATCCTAGCCGGTGGGCAGGGGACGCGCTTGGGCAAACTGACCCGTACCACTGCGAAACCGTCTGTGCCGTTTGGGGGCCGTTATCGGATCATCGATTTTACGTTGAGCAACTTGGCCAACTCCGGGGTCGATACCGTTGGGGTGGTCACGCAGTATCAGCCGCTTGAGCTCAACCGCCACGTCCAAAATGGGGCGGCGTGGGGGCTCAACGTTGCCGGCGCCGGGGTCACGATTTTGCAGCCGTACGCGTCCAGCGAAGGGGAAAAGTTTTTCGAAGGCACTGCGCACGCAATTTACCAAAATATCGCCTACATCGACTCCTACGATCCGGACTATCTCCTAGTGCTGTCGGGCGATCACATTTACAAAATGGACTACGGCCGGATGCTGCGCGCCCATAAGCTGAAGAAGGCGGCGCTAACGGTGGCCGTGATGCCGGTGCCCAAGGCAGATGCGCCGCGGTTTGGGATCATGAACACCGATGACACGGACCGCATTATCGAATTTCAAGAAAAGCCTAAGGAACCCAAATCCAATCTGGCCTCGATGGGCATTTACATTTTTAACTGGCCGACCTTGCGCCGTTACCTGACCGAAAGCTATGCGACAGACGGCAAAATGGAGGACTTCGGCAACGATGTGATCCCAGCGTACCTGGCGCACAACGAGCCGACATACGCGTACGCGTTCCATGGCTACTGGAAGGACGTCGGGACGATCCAGTCGCTGTGGGAGGCCAATATGGAATTTCTGTCGCCGACCAATTCGCTGAACATTGCTAACCGCAGCTGGCGGATCTTTTCGCAAACCGAGCCGCTGCCGCCGATGTTTCTGACCAAAACGGCGAAAGTTTCGCGCTCGATGCTCACGGACGGTTCTTACATCGCAGGGACGGTGGATCACAGTGTGCTGTCGCAAAGTGTGCGTGTCGGCGAGGGCAGTACGGTGAAGGATTCAATGATCATGCCCAACGCCACCATCGGCAAAAATGTCACCATCGACCACGCCATCATCGGCGAGAATGCCATTGTTGGGGATAACGGCGAGGTGATCGGCAAGCCCGAAGGCATCGCCGTTGTCGGGTACGGGGAAGCCGTGGGCAGAAAGGAGAAAGCATGACACAAGGAGAACTGAGCGCCGTCATCGACCTGAATGAAGATGGCGAGGCGCTGCTGCCGCTGACCGCCAACCGGCCGGTCGGCACGCTGCCGTTTGCCGGGCGCTACCGCCTGATCGATTTTCCGCTCAGTGCGGTCACTCATGCCGGAGTCCACAGCGTCGGGCTGTTCATGCCGCAGTCGGCGCGGTCGGTGCAAGATCATATTCGCGATGGGGCTTCCTGGAACCTTGACCTGATTCAGGGCGGGGTGTTCATGTTTCCGTACATCGCCACGCGCGACTACAGCGATCCCGCGTTGCGCCAGCGCTACTACGATGACTACACAACTTTTCTGCGCCGTAGCGGCTCGACTTACACCGTGATCATCGGCAGCAGCAACATCGCGTCAGTCGATCTCGCGGCTGTCTTGGCTTATCACCAGGCCGGCGATGCGCCGATCACGCTGGTGTACAAGAAACTGCCGGCGCAAGACATTACCCCGGACGACTGGACGCTGACTTTGTCCGAGCAGGGCACCGCCAGCGCGATCCTGCGCCAAAAAGACCGCCGCGAGCGTCTGAGTGACACGGTGCCGGCCTTCATGGATACGTACCTGCTCGCCACCGCGGATCTAATCGATCTGTTAGACGTTGCCGCCGGCTCTCAGACCCTGGTGACGCTGCCGGAGCTGCTGCGCGATTACGTGCTGGCCAATAACGCGAATGCCTTTGAGTACACCGGCTATTTGGCGCGCGTCTCCAGTATGCAACGCTTTTTTGAGGCCAGTCTGGGGATGCTGGACGATGCGAACTACCAGTCGCTGATGTTCTCGGCAGTGCCGGTGTTGACGAAAAGTAAAAACGAGGTGCCGACCTTCTTTGCCCGTGGTGCAGAAGTGAGCGACGCCTTGCTGGGCACCGGCGCATACGTTGAAGGCAAAATTACGCACAGCGTCATTTCGCGCAGTGTCGTGGTCCACCAAGGGGCGACCGTTGACCACAGCATCGTTATGCAAGGCGCCAAAATTTCTACCGGCTCGACCGTCAAGTACGCGATTCTCGACAAGGGCGTGGTGATCGGCCCCAACCTTCAGCTTGAGGGCAAGCCTGAGGCGCCACTGGTGATTGGCAAAAACCGGACCATTTTGAAAACGTCTGACTTGACGCCGCAGCCAGCGTGATCGGCCACGAAATAAGGGCGCGAGATATCCATCAGATATCCATCAATGACATCGGCGCGGGCCATAAAGCCACACCCAAGCACACAGATACCGCTGCACCGCGATTTTAAAAACGAATCGTGGCGCAGCGGTACTTGCGTTTTGGGCGAAACAAGCTGTATGCCTCAGCTGGTTATTTGGCTGGCTGCCGCGGGTCGAGTTCGACATCAGCGGTGACGCTGGCGGTTTGATACGGAAAGTGGCTCTCCGAAAACTCGAACGGTTCACCTTCAATCGTGTAGCTGACCTGCTGAATCACCAAAACGGGGTCGTTGCGCTTGGCGCCAATGGCCTTGACGTCCGTTGCGGTGGCCTTGATGGCGTAAACCGTGCGGTGCGAGCCGGCAATCGAAATGCCGTGGGCCCGCAGCGCGGCGTAAATCGAGCCGTGCAAGATGTCCTCGGTGATCGGCATGACCGCCGTGGGCATGATTGTGTGCTCGTACGAGAAAAGTTTCTGGTCAACATAGCGGACCCGGTCGATGACGTAAACCGGATCCGTGGGGCAGATGACCAAAGCGTCCTTTTCGCGCTCGTTAGGCATGCGTGCGGTGAAGCCGAGAATCTTGCTCGTGACCTGATGGCCCGGTTTGGTGGCTGTGGTCCCTAACGGTTTATCGATGGGGGAAATTTCGTTTTGCGGGCTGGGCTGGTAATCTTTGCGCAAAAATGTGCCGGCGCCGCGTTTCGAGTAAACCACGCCTTCGACGATCAGGAGCTGGATCGCCTTGCGAATCGTGATGCGCGTGGTGTGAAACTGCTTGGCCAGCTGCTCCTGATCGGGGAGTAGCGCGCCAGGGGCATACGTGCCATCAGTGAACATCTTCAGGAGCGACTGCGCGATCTGCTGGTATTTGTACATGCAAGCGTCCCCTTCCTATTGTTTTATCTTCTCACTTTGATTGTACGACACAGCGCCTGAAAGGTCAGCTGTTTCCTCTTTTCAAAATAAAAGTATACACAAATATAAAAAAAGTGTTTACACGGTCAAATGAAAGCGCCATAATGTAACCGGATCCAAGAAATGATTAGGAGGCTGCGCAGTATGAGTCAAGCTTTACCGAACGGATTTTTATGGGGCAATTCCACTTCCAGCATGCAGACAGAAGGCGGCTGGAATGAAGGCGGCAAGGGCAAGTCGGTGTACGACGACCGCCCAGCTTCGAAGGACGCTTCGGACTGGCACGTTGCCATTGACGATTACCACCGCTACGACGAGGACATTAAGCTCATGGCCGATCAGGGCATGAATGCTTACCGGTTCCAGATTTCCTGGAGCCGGGTCTGCCCGACCGGCGATGGCGACTTCAACGAGGAAGGAATTAAATTCTATTCCGACTTGATCGATAAGCTCATCAAGGCCGGGATCACCCCGATGATTTGCCTGTACCACTTCGACATGCCACTGGCGTTAGCCGAGAAGTATAACGGTTTCGCTAGCCGCCATGTTGTTGAGGCGTTTGTGCGCTACGGCAAGAAGATGGTCGATGAGTTCGCAAAACGGGTTCCGTACTGGATCACGTTCAACGAGCAAAACCTCTACTTTATGCCTGACGCGTACCGCATCGCGGGTGACCTAGATGGTGAACGGAGCGACTCCGCTTTGTACACCATTTCCCACCACGTGATGGTCGCCCACGCCGAGGTCGCCAATTACCTGCACGAGCATTCCAACGCCAAAATCGGTGGCATGCTCGCCTACAGTGAGGTTTACCCGGCCAGCTCCAACCCGCGCGACATTCTCTACGCGCGCCAGATCGATGAGTTTTTCAACAAGAATTTGCTGGACGTGTTCATTAACGGCCAGTACTCCACGGAAGTCATGACCTTCGTCAAGAACCATGGCATCGACATGGACTTTACCGACGCCGACAAGGCCGCATTCAAGCAGCTGAACAGCGATTTCATCGCCTTTTCCTACTACCGGTCCGGTCAGATCAATTCCGACAAGGTGCCGATCAACACGATTGTCAACCACTATCTCGACTACGGCTCCGAGCAAGTGCCCGGGCTGCAGGTCAACGAGTGGGGCTGGAATGTTGATCCGCTCGGCTTCCGCGACATTCTCACCAAAGTTTACGATCAGTACCACGTGCCGATGTTCCCGATTGAAAATGGGATCGGCGTTCGCGAGCACTACACCGGCAAGGAGATCCAGGATGACTACCGGATCGACTATCACCGCGTGCACATTCAAGCGCTCAAGGATGCTGTGTATGAAGATGGCGTCAAGGTCATCGGCTACCTCGGCTGGGGCCTGATCGATATTCCTAGCTCCAGCGGCAACATGGACAAGCGTTACGGCATGGTCTATGTCAACCGCACCAACTCAGATCTGAAGGATCTTAAGCGGGTCCCGAAGAAGTCATACGCCTGGTTCAAGCACGTGATCGAAACCAATGGTGCGGATCTGAGTTAAAGCATCTAGCTATTTTTTCCGTGTTTTATCAGTATGAAAAAGGGGGATTATTTATGGCCAAAGAGACCTCGTCCGAGAAGTTGCAGAACAATGCCTTCTTGAACAAGTTTACGGAGATCGCGGTCAAGTTTGGCAACCTGCTGTATTTGCGCTCATTGCGTGATGCGTTCGCTGTCATCCTGCCGGTCTTCATTATCGCCGGCCTGGGCACAATGCTTAACAACACTGTGTTCGTCTGGTTGTTTAAAGGTGCCACACTTGCCAAATGGCAGGTGTTCGGCAACGCCATTACTAATGGGACGTTGAACGTCGCCGGTGTCCTGGTCGCACCAATGATTGGGTACTGCCTGGCTAAGAATATGAACTTCGACAACGGCATCGCTGCCGCTGCGATGTCACTGGCCTGCACGTTCATCGTTATGCCACAATCCGTGCCGCTGACCACACTGGCCGGCAAGAGCGTTACAGTCACCGGTGGGTACTCCACACTGTGGACAGGCACCCAAGGCATGTTTGGTGGGATCATCGTTGGCTTGGTTGCCACGACCATCTTTGTCAAGCTTGCCAACGTTAAGAAACTGCAGATTCACCTGGGCGAAAACATTCCGCCGGCTGTTTCGGCGTCATTCAGTGTTTTGATTCCGGCCTTGATCCTGATGTCCTGCTTCGCGATCATCACCGCGCTGCTTTCCGGGATCTTCAACTCCGACCTGATCGGTTTGATCAAGACCTGGATTCAGGAGCCTCTGCGTGGGTTTAACACTAGTCTGGTTGGCTACTGTGTCATTTACTTCTTTGCCAACTTGCTGTTCACCTTCGGGATTCACCAGACCGTCCTTTCCGGCTCTCTGCTCGATCCGCTGGTTCTGATCAACATGAACCAGAACATGGCGGCTTATGCTGCTCACAAGGCGATTCCTTACATCATCAACACCAGTTTTGTTTCCAGTTTCACCTTGGTCGGCGGCTCTGGTTCCACCATTTCGCTGATCATCGCGATCCTGCTGTTCAGTAAAGTAAAGTCATCCCGTCAGGTCGCGGCTTTGTCTCTCGGGCCTGGGATCTTCAACATTAACGAACCCATGATCTTCGGCTATCCAATCGTCTTTAACCTGCCAATGATGATTCCGTTCGTTCTGTTCCCAATTATCGGGACGTTAATCGGTTACTACGCAACGTACTTCAACTTGATCTCCAGAATGGTTGTTCTGGTTCCTTGGACCACACCGCCGATTATCGGCCCTTGGCTCGCCACTGCTGGTGACTGGCGTGCGGTCGTTGTTCAGATCATCGTCATCGCCGTTGGGGTTCTGCTTTACCTGCCATTCATGAAGATTTCCGAGCGGGTTGCTGCTCAGGAAGCCAAGATGGACGAAGCAGATTCTGCTGAAGCTTAGTTAAACGTGCGAAGGAGGGTAGACATGGAGAAAAGGAAACCTGCCGCTGGCAATCCACGGCGCATCTGGATCAGTATCGCTGGTGCGGTATTGATGCTGATGCTGGCAATCAATGACATCAGCCGTTTCGGCTGGGGCATTGTGACCCTTTCGACGTTTGCCATCTGCGCGTACTTTATCTATGAAATTGTCCAAACCATTCGCGATCCTGAACGGGTCGCCAATCGGATTGACAAACATCACCGGTGGCATTAACACCAACAAGCAGTCCGCTGCAAAAGTAGCGGGCTGTTTTGCTGTCTGCGATTTGGTCAGCCGAAAAGGTCGCCGGAAAAATATTTTTGCTTGGTCAAAATAAATAGTTGACAGCGGTTTCATTGTGTGCAATACTATCTTTGGATGACGAGTGGGTGGGGCAGGAACAACCCCATCAGCACCACTCGCCAACTACCGGGCACTCCGACCTCACTGTGAGGTTGACCCGGCGTGCTGAGCCGCCAGCTGGTTGGCTATGAAGACCATACCTCAACGTATGGGGTCCTTTCAGGACGCATGGCAGGATGCTGCTATCACTTTCCTAACTTAACAAAGCGACCCGAAGCGGTAACGCAACGGGGATAGCAGGCGGGGGATGACCTCGCAATAAAAAGCCACCGGGGAGATTCGGTGGCACGGGACACCATTTCGAAAGGAGTGGTGTCTTTGTCGTGCCTTCATTTTGATAGCCCGTCCATACGCGAGTCCTTATTTCTCTATTGATTTCGCTTACATGGTATACTCGCGGTGAAAAGGGGGCGAAGGCATGGACGAGGAGCTTGCCGAGTGGCTGTACTTGTTTAACCGTGGTCAGGATAATCAGAGTTTCAGGCGCTTCGGCGCGCATCGAGTCGGGTCTGATGACTGGCAGTTTTTGGTGTGGGCGCCGCACGCGCAAGCCGTTGCGGTTGTTGGCGAGTTCTCGGGCTGGCAGCCGGTGCCCCTATCTAAGTTGGGCGCGACGGGCTGCTGGCGGGGCGAGCACCAAGGCGTGGCGGGACAGCTGTACAAAATTCAGATGACGACCCGCACTGGCGAAATCGTCGAGAAGATCGATCCGTACGCGTTTGCCTTCGAAAAAAAGCCCGGCACCGCGGCTAGGTTGGCCGACTTGCCGCGGCGGGTCTGGCGGGATGGCGCCTGGTTGGCCGGGCGCGGTGCGCATCGCTCCTACGACCGGCCGCTCAACATTTACGAGGTGCACCTGGGCTCGTTCAAACGGCACGCGGACGGCAGTTACCTGACCTACCTAGAGGCAATCGATGAAATCCTGCCTTACGTGAAAAAACTGGGTTACACGCACCTGGAGCTCATGCCGCTGATGGAGCACCTGCTGGACGCCAGCTGGGGGTATCAGCTGATGGGTTATTTTGCCCCGACCAGCCGGTTTGGGCCACCCCAGGATTTTCTGGCGTTCATTGACGCCGCGCACCAACTGGGCCTGGGAGTGATCATGGACTGGGTGCCGGGCCATTTTATCCGCAACACCGACACGCTGGCGCAGTTCGACGGCACGCCGACCTTTGAGTACGCTGATCCTCACCGTGCCGATAATGTCCGGTGGGGCACCTGGAACTTTGATCTGGGCAAGGCGCAGGTGCAAAGCTTTCTGCTGTCTTCGGCAATGTTCTGGCTGGACTGGTGCCACCTCGACGGGCTGCGCGTCGATGCCGTGTCAAACATGCTGTACATGGATTACGATGCCGGCAAAGCGCATGATCGCAATCGCTTCGGGGGCCGCGAGAACCTGGAAGGCACGGATTTTTTGAAGCGGCTCAATACTGAAGTATTCGCTGCCCACCCGGACGTGTTGATGATCGCGGAGGAAAGCTCCGACTACCCTAAGGTCTCCGCGCCAATCATTGCCGGTGGGCTGGGATTCAACTACAAGTGGAGCATGGGCTGGATGAACGACACCCTGAAGTACTTCAGTACCGACCCGTACGCGCGGCAAGCGCACATCGATCAGCTGACGTTTTCCTGGGTGTACATGCAAAATGAGCAGTTCATTCTGCCGTTTTCTCATGACGAGGTGGTGCACGGGAAAAAATCGTTGATGCACAAAATGCCGGGGGATCGGTACAACCAGTTTGCTAACCTGCGCACCATGGCCGTTTGGCAAATGACCTTTCCCGGGAAAAAGCTTTTGTTTATGGGCAGCGAGTGGGGGCAGTTCCTCGAGTGGCGCGACTGGAGCCAGCTGGAGTGGGTGGATTTAAAGGACCCGCTGAACGCGAAAATGCAGACCTTCACCACTGCCTTGAATCACCTCTATCAGGGCACGCCGGCGCTGTGGCAGAAAGATTTTCAAGCAGACGGGATCCAGATCACCATCGGGGATCGCAGCGACGTGATCGTGTACGAACGGCGCGGTAAGGCGGGGGCTTGCATGATCGTGGTGCTGAACCTTTTGCCAGAGCAGCGTGATGCCTTCATCGTCCCGGTGCCCCATGCCGGGACCTATGAAATCGTGCTGAACACCGAAAGCGCGCGGTTCGGCGGCACTTGGACGCACCTGCAGCGGATTTTGCGTACGCGCGGTCAGCCTGAGCGCGGCCAGCCGGATAGTGTCGAAGTGGTGCTGCCAGCAATGGGGGCGCTGTTGATCAAGCCGCTGACAGAAAGAATTCGCAGGGAGGATTCCTTGGAGGTGACACAAAATGACTAAAGTCTTATTTGCGGCCGCGGAGGGCGCGCCGTTTTATAAAACCGGGGGGCTGGGCGACGTAGCCTATGCGCTGCCCCAGGCGCTGCACAAAGCCGGCGTCGATGTGCGCGTGGTCCTGCCTTTTTATGGCCAACTGCTGCCGGCGCAATACGCGGCCAAGCTGAAGAATCTGGCGCAATTTACGGTGCAGGTGGGCGGGCATGCCAAGTACGTCGGCGTGAAGACCCTGAACTTGAACGGCGTGCCGTACTACCTGATCGACAACGAGGAGTTTTTCGGCCGGGACGGGCTTTACGGCTACTGGGACGACGGCGGCCGCTTCGGCTTTTTCCAGATGGCCGTTATTGAGATGCTGCAGGTGCTGGACTTTATTCCCGACGTCTTGCACGTCAACGACTGGCACACTGCCTTCATTCCGGTGCTGCTGCGCGACAAGTACGCCTGGATCGAGGCCTACCAAGGCATCAAAACGGAACTGACCATTCACAATCTGCAGTTTCAGGGGTGGTTCCCGGCCAGCATTCTGGACACGGTTTTCGGCATTGGGCGGCAGTATTTCAACGACGACGGGTTTGCTCAGGACGGCCAAGTCAACTGGCTTAAAGGCGGAATCAATTTTGCTGACCTGATCACCACGGTCAGCCCGTCGTATGCGCAGGAGATTCAGACCCCGGCATTTGGCCAGCAGCTCGACGGCAGCCTGCGTCGTCAGAACTGGAAGCTGCGGGGGATTTTGAACGGCATTGACACCAAACTGTACGATCCGGCCAAGGACAGAAATCTCAAGGTGCCGTTCTCGGCGAAAACGGTCAGGGACAAGGCCAAGGATAAGCGCGACTTGCAGAAAACGGTGGGCCTGCCGCAGCGCAGTGTGCCGCTGTTTGGCATCGTGTCGCGGCTGACGCGGCAAAAGGGCGTCGATCAGCTGCTGATGGCCCTGGCGCAGCTGCTCCCAGGCGAAGACCTTCAGGTGGTCATGCTGGGGACCGGCGACAGTGATTTGGAAGAGGGCTTCAACCACCTGCGCGACCGCTTTGCCGGCAAAGTGGCCAGTCTGGTTCGGTTCGACGAAGGCTTGGCCCAAAAAATTTATGGTGGGGCCGACTTTTTCGTCATGCCCAGTGCCTTTGAGCCCAGCGGGCTGGCGCAGATGATGGCCATGCGTTACGGCACGCTGCCGATTGTCCACGAAACCGGCGGCCTGCGCGATTCCGTGCAGGCGTACGACGCGACCACTGGCCGCGGCACCGGTTTTTCGTATTACGATTTTACGCCGCAAGTGCTGGGCGAGACACTGGTGCGTGCGGCCAAGATCTGGCGTGATCAACCCAAGGTGTACTTGCAGCTGCAGCAGCAGGCCATGGCCCAGGACTTTGATTGGACGCATGCGGCCAAGGATTACCTTGCAACCTACCGCCAGCTGTAGAAAATGGAGGGAAAACGCATGGCACTGACGACCGCGCAATTTGTGCACGAATTTGAGGACAATGCGTTGGCGCTGTTTGCTGACGACTTGCAGAAGCTGTCGCCGCAGCAGCAGTACCAGGCCCTGGCCGTGACGGTCAAGCGCTATTACGCCAAAGACTGGGCCACCACTAAGGACCATTACGACCGGACGCAGCAAAAACAGGTGTACTATTTTTCCATTGAGTTTCTGCCCGGGCGGCTGCTGGCGTCGAATCTGCTGAATTTGGGAATCAAGGCCACGGTGGAGTCCGGGCTGCACCAGTTGGGACTCGACCCGGCCAAAATCTATGCGCAGGAGGCCGACCCCGGGCTGGGTAACGGTGGGCTGGGCCGGCTGGCGGCCGCGTTTTTGGACAGTATGGCCAGTATTGGGATGGCCGGCAACGGCAATGGCATTCGCTACCAGTACGGGCTGTTTCAGCAGCGGTTCGTCGACGGCTACCAAGTCGAGCTGCCGGACGACTGGCTGCGCGATCCGGACATGTGGGAAACGCGCAAGGAAAATCGGGCGGTGATCGTGAAGTACGGCGGGCAAGTTGAACTGCGGCCGCGGCCTAACGGCAGTCTGCAGGCCATTTACCACGACACCGACGACGTCCTCGCGGTTCCTTACGACACGCCAATGGTTGGTTACCACACCGGCGTGGTCAACACGTTGCGGCTTTGGCGCGCCGAAACGGTGCCTGGCCGCGTCCACAACCTTGCGGAAAAAGCGCGGGTCAATCAGATCACGCAGATTCTTTACCCCGATGATTCGGATTCGGCGGGGCGGGAGTTGCGCCTGCGTCAGGAGTACTTTTTCGTGTCCGCCGGCATTCAAAGCATCGTGACCCACTTCAAGCGGTTCCACAGCGATTTGGCGGTGTTACCGCATTTTGTCGCGATTCACATCAACGACACGCACCCGGCGATGGCGGTGCTCGAGCTCATGCGCATTCTGCTGGATGAAGAGGAAATGAGCTGGGACCAGGCCTGGGGGGTAACCGTGGCCACCATGAGTTACACCAATCACACCCTGATGACCGAGGCGCTGGAAAGCTGGCCCCAGTCGATGTTTGAAGCCCTGCTGCCGCGGCTGTTTCAAATTGCGCAAGAGGTCGATCGACGATTTCGGTTGGCGTACACTCGGCGCTACGGTGAGCTGTTGATCAACAATGCGGCGCCGCTGGCGAACGGGCAGTTGCGCATGGCGTTTCTGGCGGTGATCGGCAGCCATTCTGTCAACGGGGTCGCGAAACTTCATTCGGAGCTGCTGAAGCAGAGCGTGCTGAAGGACTTGTACCAGATTTTTCCGGAGCGGTTTAGAAATGAGACGAACGGCATCACACAGCGGCGGTGGGTTCAGCTCGCCGACCCCGCCTTGGCCAATTTGATCGACCAAAAAATTGGGTCAGCGTGGCGGCGTGACCCGTTGCAGCTGACGCAGCTGCGTCAGTTTGAAAACGACGAGTCGTTTTTGCGGGCCCTGCTGGCGGCCAAGCACCAGAATAAGCTGCGCCTGGCAGACCTCATTCAGCGGCAGTTGGGGTTGACCGTCGCGCCTTCCGCCATGTTCGACGTGTAGATCAAGCGCCTCCACGCCTACAAACGCCAGCTGCTGCATGTTTTCGGCATTCTGGAGGCTTATCTGGCAATCAAAGGTGGAGCGGACCGGCCGCCACGGGTGCATGTTTTCGGGGCCAAAGCGGCCCCTAGCTACCAGTACGCCAAGGCCGTGATCAAGCTAATCAACGCGGTGGCTGATCTGGTGAACCACGACCCTGCGGTCAACGCCAAACTCAAGGTGGCCTTTATGCCAAACTATGGGGTCAGCTTGGCTGAACAGATCATTCCCGCGGCCGATGTTTCAGAGCAGATCTCGCTGGCGGGGACCGAGGCGTCCGGCACCTCAAACATGAAGCTGATGGCAACGGGGGCCATTACGCTGGCCACGCTGGACGGTGCCAACATCGAGATCCGAGACGCCGCTGGCCAAGACACGATGGCGGTGTTTGGGCTGACTGCTCAGCAGGTCGAGCGCGTCCAGCGTGACCACAGCTATCACGCCCGGGCGCTCTACGAAAAGGACCCGCTGCTTCACCAAATTGTCGACATGCTGACGGATGGGTCGATTCCCGGTATTGCCAGTGAGGGCCGCGAGATTCAGGATGAGCTGCTTGAGTACAACGACAATTACTTCGTGCTGGCCGACTTTGAAAGCTATCTGGCTGCTTCGCGCCGGCTGGATGATCTGTATCTGACACCGCTGACGTGGGGCAAGTTGGCTTTGAGGGGCATTGCCGCAAGCGGGCAGTTTGCGGCCGACTTCACGGTGGCCCACTACGGCCGTGAAATTTGGCAGGTGCTGCCGACCCAGCCGGCTGACGAATAGGAGGGGCTGATGGAATACGATTCGTTTTTGGACCGCCAGCCGGGCGGCGCAGTGACTGCAGGCACTGCCCTGCATTTCACCGTGCGTGGCACTGATGCTGACAGCGTGATGCTAATGCTGCGTCAAGACGGGCAGGCGGCTTTGTCAACGAACTTGGCGCACACCGCAGACGCGTTTGAAGGGGCAACGCCACCACTGTCGTCTGGCCTGTGGTTTTACCGGTTTGTCGTGGTCGGCCCCCGTGGCACGCAGATTTTGGCGCCAACTCGCACCGGCCTTGGCGGCGTTTCAGTTGCCTACCAGGAGCAAGCCGCGGCCGCCTGGTATCAGCTCACGGTCGTGGCCCGGCAGGAGACAGTGCCGGCGTGGTACGAAAACGCGCGAATCTACCATATTTTTGTTGACCGCTTCAATAACGGCAACGCCGATGGCCACGTCAATGCGCCAAAATCCAACACTTTTTTATACGGCCAGTTGACAGACGATCCTTATTACGTCAAGGATGGCGCCGGCGAGGTGGTGCGCTGGGATTTTTACGGCGGTAATCTGCAGGGCATCAGCCAACAGCTCGACCTGATTCAGCAACGCGGGTTCACCGCACTCTACTTGAGCCCAATTTTTGAGGCCGCCAGCAATCATCGCTACGACACCGGCGATTACTTCAAAATTGATCCGGTACTCGGCACGCTGGCCGACTTTAAGGCCCTGGTTCAAGCCGTGCACGCGCGGGGGATGCACCTGATTTTGGACGGGGTGTTCAACCACGTGGGGCGAGACTCGCGCTACTTCAACGCGCTGGGGCATTACCCAACGGTTGGTGCGGCCCAGGACGCTGCTAGTCCGTACGCGGATTGGTTCACCTTTAAACATTTTCCGGATGATTACTCGAGTTGGTGGGGAGTGATGGATCTTCCCGCTATCAATAAGCAGAGCCAATCGTTTCACCAGTTCATCGCCGGTGGGCCCGATTCGGTGCTCGGTTACTGGACCGGCCTTGGCGTCGACGGCTGGCGGCTGGACGTGGCCGATGAGCTCGATCTGGACTTTTTGCGCCAGATCCGCCAGCTGTTAGACCGGTACCCGGACCGGGTGGTGATCGGCGAAGTCTGGGAGGACGCGTCCAATAAGGTGGCATACGGGACCAGACGCCCGTACCTGATGGGAGATATGCTCCAAAGTGTGATGAATTACCCGCAGCGTACGCTGATCTTGGAGTTTGTGCTGGGCAGACAGTCAGCTGCCGCGGTGCTTCAGCAGCTGCTTTCGCTGCGCGAGAATTATCCTGCTGCGGTGTTCAATTCCAATTTCACCAGTTTGGGCACGCACGATACGCCGCGGGTGCTGACGGTCCTGAATGGTGATCTCACCGCGCTGGCGCAGGCCGTGCTGCTGTGGACGGTGCTGCCAGGTAACCAGGTCGGCTATTATGGCGATGAAGTCGGGCTGACCGGCAGCGCCGATCCGGCGAATCGCAAGTACTATCCTTGGCGGCGTGAAAACCAGACGGTGCTGAACCTCTATGCGCAGGCGGCAAAATGGCGCCAGGAGCCTGCTTTGCAGGCGGCCGCATTGTTTACTGGCTTCACGTTTGGCGCTGGTCTTGGCGTTGTGCGGGAAAGTGCCGACCAGACGCTCGTGGCGTTGTTCAACCCCACGAAAGCGCCGCTGACCTTTTCCCGCGCTCAGGCCGACTTGCGCTACTTGAGCGCCGACCAGCAGGTGCGGCTGCGCACCACAAAGATTCCCGCCCACAGTCAGGTGCTTCAGTTGCTGGACTAAAAAGAAGTCAAGTCAAAATATCCTAGTGGTGGCTTATATCGCCACGCCCAAGTGCACAAACGCCCCTGGTCCGCGATTCCAAAAAGAAACCGTGGCCCAGGAGCGCTTGTGCTTTGCGCTAAAGCTGCTTCATGGTGCAGCCGCTTTGATCTTAATGGTCCATTTCCGGCATCAGCGTCTCGCGCAGCCCGCCGGTTTGGCTGATCCGGGTGTCCTTGGTGATGAACACGGCCTCGGCGCCTTCGTTTTCAATCAGGTCAATGCCATCAGGGAGGCCCGCATAAAAGCCAATTGAGGACAGGACATCCGCTTTTTCCGCGGAATCTGCCACGACCGTGATGCTGGCCATGTCGGATTCCACTGGACTGCCGGTTTGCGGATCCAGCAGATGGTGGTAAATGTGGCCCTGCCGGTCGAAGTGGCGGAAGTAGATGCCGGTGGTGACTAAGGCCTTCGGGGCGGTCGTCAGCGTGGCAATCGGGGGGTTCTTCGGCGTGCGCGGGTCAGGCAGGCCAATCTGCCAAAGCGGCACGCCCGTCTCGCCGCTGCCGATCAGCACCTGGTTGCCGGCAAGGTCGATTCGACCGCCGGTGACACCGCGCCGGGCCCACAGCCGGGCGAGTTCGTCGAGGATGAAGCCTTTGGCGATGCCGCCAAGGTCCAGCGACATCCCGGCTTGGCTAAGAAACACGGTTTGCGCCTCGGAGTCTAAAATGACCTGTTCTGGGTCGGTCAAGGCAAGGCGCGCTTTGATTTGGTCGGAGGCGGGGACGCTTGCATCGTCAAATCCGATCCGCCAAAGTGCGACCAAGGGGCCGATCAACGCGTTGTACCCAAGGCCGCGCTTGCTCCAGGCCACGGCGCGAGCAATCAAGTTAAACACGGGGCGGACCGGGATCTGCACCGGCGCAATTCCCGCCTGCTGGTTGATTTGCGTCAGCAGTGAGTCTGGGTCGTAGAAGGACAACAGCTTGGCGTACGCGGACACCAAGGCCACGCTTTTATCGAACGTGCCAGCTTCGCCGCCGCTGTAAATGATGAGGGTGTTCTTGGCACCCAGGCCGTCAAACTGAAATGTGGCTGTCATGGGAGAACCTCTTTTCCTAGTGCCGCGAGCCGGCACACTACTAGTTTTATTATCCTTCCATCAGCAAGCGTTTTCAAGCTGTGACTGCTAAAGTCATCGGTAAAGAAAAGATTTTTTATAAAATGTCAAGACACAGGAAAGAAAAGGAGTATTATAAAAAGCAATAATACTTTGGAGGTGTTGGTGTTGACAAATTACACAGCAGCCCACGAGGCTGCTTTGAATGAGTTTAAAGCGGATATTGGCCATCTGAATGCGCTGGCTAACGCAAACCGGCAGAAGCTGCTCATGATTTTGGGGCAGAGCGGCGACAGCAAAGGGGTCAAGGTCAATGACCTGGCGAAGAAAATCGGGCTTTCGCAACCAGCCACCTCACACCACTTGAAGACACTTCACGATATTGGCATGGTGGGGTCACGCCAAGAAGGCAATGTCGTTTATTACTACTTAACGCTTGACGATACGATTCAGCGACTGGAACGGATCACGGCGGCGCTGCGGGCCCGGGCGGCGGAAACGGTGGATGAGGATTGACAGTCCGGTGGCCTGGTGGGACACTAGAGTCAATATTTCGACCGGAAGTTCAGTAGTTGTGCAGTGGATGCCTCAGAAAGTCGGCGGGTGATGAGAGCCGGCCTTCGCTGCTAGACGAATTACAGCTTCGCAGTGCGGCTCACGAGTGATGGCGTTATTCATCAAGAGTGATGGCTTTAGCCATAACGTGGGTGGTACCGCGGAATTTTTCCGTCCCTGTTTGCAGATGCAAGCGGGGGCTTTTTTTCGGTCGTGACTTTAATTTCCTGTTCAGAGTTTTTAAGGAGGAACATGATGACAGAGAATATCTTAGACGAGCTGGCGTGGCGCGGAGCTTTGAATCAGATCACCGATGAGGATGGATTGCGCAAGCTCACAACGGAAAAGCACGTTGGTATCTACGTGGGGACGGACCCGACCGGCGATTCGCTGCACGTCGGTCACCTGATCCCGTTCATGATGCTCAAGCGGTTCCAGCTGATGGGACACAAACCGGTGATCGTCATCGGCGGCGGCACCGGATCAATTGGCGACCCGTCCGGCCGCAACTCTGAGCGGGTGCTGCAGACGATGGCCACCATCGATGAGAACAAGAAAAAGCTGACCGCGCAAATGGAGCGCCTGTTTGGCACCGATAATTTTCGCATCGTCGACAACTACTCTTGGCTCAGCAAACTCAGCCTGCTGGACTTTCTGCGTGACTACGGGAAGCTGTTCCCGGTCAACCAGATGCTGAACAAGGAAGTTGTCGCCAGCCGGCTGGAAAATGGGATCTCCTACACCGAGTTCACTTACCAGATCCTGCAGTCGATCGACTTTTTGAAGCTGTACCAAACCGAGGACGTGCAGGTACAGCTGGGCGGCGCCGATCAGTGGGGCAACATTACCGCTGGCATCGACCTGATCCATAAGGTCGAAGGCCCGGATGCCAAGGTGTACGGGCTCACGAACCCGTTGATGCTCAAAGCTGATGGCACCAAGTTTGGCAAATCCGCCGGCGGTGCCGTTTGGCTCGACCCGGAGAAGACTTCACCGTACGAGTTCTACCAGTTCTGGTTCAACCAGGACGACAAGGACGTGGAGAAGTTTCTGAAGTTCTTTACCTTCTTATCTAAAGACGAGATCCAGCAGCTGGTCGAAGCGACCCAGACGCACCCGGAGAAGCGGGAAGCGCAGCGCCGGCTAGCCCAAGAGGTCACCAAGTTTGTTCACGGGCAAAAAGCCGTCGACCAGGCCGAAGCCATTTCTGCCGCGCTGTTCTCTGGCGATGTCCAGGACCTGACTGCCGAAGAAATTGAGCAGGGCTTCAAGCAATTTCCAAGTAAAACGGCGCCACGGACTGCTGAAAACATTGTGACCTGGCTGGTCGATACGACTGGTATCGAGTCGTCGCGGCGCCAGGCGCGCGAGGATGTCCAAAATGGGGCCATCACTATTAACGGGACCAAGCAGCGCGACTTGGACTTCACGGTCGATCCGAGCGCTCACTTTGCTGGTGAATTTACGATCGTGCGCCGCGGGAAAAAGAAGTACTTCCTGGTGCGCATTCAGAAGTAGCCGGGGACTCAATCGATAGAAGCAAAGGTGGCCAATGTGCCGCCTTTTTCGTCGCCGAAAGGGAGCGCGCGCCGGTCAGGATGCTATACTGAATAAAAAGGGGGAAACGGCATGGCTTATTCGGTGATCGGCGCCACTTACCAACATCAATCGCTGTCAGTCTTTTATTCAGGCCAGGACAGCTTGCAACCGCTCAATTTTAAAGCGGCGTGCAAGGAGGCCTTGCGCCTGCTGAATGCAGAGCTTGCCGCCTGTCCGCTTCCGGATATTCACGAGTTGGCGGAGCAAGTCCTGAATTTTGCCATGGCCCAGTCGCCAAAGTTGCATCAGCTGGAAGAGGCGACTGGAGACTCGCTTTCAGTGAGCTGGTTTGCCGATGACCACTTTGTCATCGCAGTGATGGACCGCACCGAGGCGTTTCAGCTGCACATCGAGGTCGTACCGGTCCATCAGCCTGCAGAGCAATAACTCATTTTGGCTTCGGCGTGGTTGCCGAAGCTTTTTTAATGGCCGTGTTCAAACTGACTTACTTTGTTAACGACTATGTAACGCCTCTGTAATCTGTGACTGCTATGGTCAAGCTAGTTAATTTCGGAGGAGTGTGTCGAGAATGAAGTTTGGGAGAGTCGTTGTTTCTTTGGGGGTTGCAGCACTGATCGGTGTGAGTGGGGTGTCGCTGAACGTGGTGTCTGCTGCTTCTTCAACGGATAATGCGAGTCAGTCATCCACAAGCTTGATTCAAAAACTGCAAGCCGCGCAAAACAAGGTCATGAAGGCGTCCAATGACGCGTCCAACCTGGTGACGCAGATCGATGAGACGCAGACAGCCATTGACGCCACGCAAACTAAGATCACGGCTTACCAAAGCCAGATCAAAAAGGCTGACGCCGAGGTCAAGAGCCGGCGCGCAGTGCTGAGAAAGCAACTGATTTCCCTGCAAAAGCAGGTCGGCAATTCAGTGACTGGCAATATTTACTTTGACTTTATGCTGAACGCCAAGGACTTTTCAGATTTAATTTCGCGCGGGTTCACGGTGAACAAGCTGAACCAAGCCTCCCAGGAAGCCTTGCAGGCGGTCCAGGATGCCGAGGCCAAGGCGAAGACCTTGAGTCAGGAACTAACCGCGAAAAAAGCGCAGTTGGTTGCCAGCAAGGCTAAACTGACCGCTTCTAAGGCCCAATTTGACGCGGCGGCCAAGCAGGCCACTGCCGATGCGGCTTCGTTGCAGAAGCAGGTCGATGCGAATAAGGCTAAATTGACTGCGCTTGCGACTTCTAATAACAAAGCCACTGCGGCAACTGCGAAGGCGCTAGTTGACTCAGCCGCACCGCAGGCCAAGAGCGTTTCTGCGGCCACCAAGAGCCAGGTTTCTAAGACAACTGGGTCAGCAAGTGTCGCAGTGCAGGTCGCGCACCGGACGCGCGCGGTTGCTGCGCCTTCCACGACTGGTTCACGCTCAGTTGCGCCATCACTTCACGGTGGGTCACTGGTAGCAAACGCACTGGCCATGCAAGGTGTGCCTTACGTTTACGGCGGCAAGACTGCTGCAGGGGTTGACTGCTCCGGGCTGGTTTATGTTGCCGGCCGCGCCGCAGGAATTCCTGCTTTCAGCACCTATCACACATCGCAGGCACTGAGCTCAATGGGTAAGATGGTTTCGCTGTCCAGCTTGCAGCCAGGCGACTTGCTTTTCTGGGGTGGCGTTGGCTCAGCTTATCACGTGGCCATTTATGTTGGTGGTGGCACCTATGTCCACGCGCCGAAGCCAGGCGATCATGTTCACACGGCCAGCATTAATGGCTGGCGGCCAAACTTCGCTCGCCGGATCTAATGCAGTGATAGAATCGGAAAAGCCCGCAAATAAATTGTGGGCTTTTTTGGTGGCTAGAATCTGAATATTTCCTGTTGCCTTTTCAGGCCAAATGTGGGTGTACACGGCTCCAAATTGGGGGAATGTGTCGTTTGTCACACTGCAGCCAAATCGCGCCATGACGGACTTTAATTGTTAACGCTGCTGTAACACGGCTGTAACGTTCGGTTGGTACATTAGACTACAGTTAATTCATTGAGGAGTGAATGTTTAATGAAATTTTCCAAAACCTTATCAGTTATCGCGGTGGCTGCACTGCTTAGTGCCGGCACCTTAAGTACCGGAACGATTGTTTCTGCTGATTCCGTCAGCGACGCCAAGAGTGCCGTTTCCAAGAACCAGTCGGCGACCGCAGCGCTTGTGGCTAAGTTGCAGGATGCCCAGGTCAACGTCAGCAAGATCAACAACCAGATTTCCGACAAAGTCGTCTCGATTCAAAAAACGCAGGATAGCATCGATGCTGCCCAGGCGAAGATCGCGGATTATGACGGCCAGATTGCCAAGGCCACTGCCGAAGTCAACAGCCGCAAAGCGGTCCTGAAGAAGCAGTTGGTCTCCCTACAAAAGCAGGTCGGTGATTCTGTCACCGGTAACGTTTACTTGGACTTCATGCTGAACGCTAAAGATCTGTCTGATTTGATCTCTCGCGGCTTCACCGTCAACAAACTGAACCAGGCCAGTCAGGAAGCTCTGACGGCGGTTCAGGAGGCAAAAGCCAAGGTTGCGTCACTGAAGGCTGATCAGGAAGCCAAGAAGCAGCAGTTGGTCACCAGCAAAGCAACCTTGGTTGCCGATAAGGCTAAGCTTGACACCATGAAGACCAGCGCGACGAAGCAGGCCAATGACCTCTCCGCTCAGGTCGAGGCCAACAAAGCTAAGCTGACTGATCTGCAGAACACAGTTTCCAAGGCGACGGCTGACGCTGCTGCGGCACTGGTTGCGCAGGCCAACGCGGCGAAGGCTGCTAAGGCGGCACCGGCTCAGGCAACAACAAAGACGCAGAGCAAGACGCAGACTGCAAGCGTCGTTCAAACTAGCCATCACACTGCACCGGCCGCAACCGCGACCATTGCCTCGGCAACGCCGGCCGCTCATTACGGCAGTAACATGTCCGGCTTTGTTGCGGCGGCACTGGCGCAGCGCGGCAAGCCGTACGTCTGGGGCGCTGCTGGTCCTTCATCCTTCGACTGCTCCGGGCTTGTCGTTTACGCCGCTAAGCTTTCTGGTCTTGGCAGCTTGCCTCACCAGGCTTCGCAGCTTCAGCAGCTTGGTTCTTCTGTCTCGCTGTCCAACCTCCAACCAGGCGACCTGCTGTTCTGGGGCGCGCCAGCATACCACGTGGCCATCTACATCGGTGGCGGCACCTTCGTTCACGCGCCAAACGCTGGCCAAACCGTGACGACGCAGAGTGTTGGTTCATGGACGCCAACTAACGCACGGCGGATCTAAAGCGTTAAACATTCACTCACTGAAGTCGGCAAGTTGCCGGCTTTTTTGATTGGGTTTTTTAGGGTAAAATAGGCGTAACTATGAAGGAGGGTCATCGATGCAGCACAAGCTGATTGTGATCACCGGCGCGACGGGGACCGGCAAGACAACCGTTTCTTCCTATTTGAAAAGGCACTACGGGGTGAATCGGGTGATGACGCACACCACCAGGCCGCAGCGGCCGGGCGAGATTGACGGCGTGGATTACTATTTCGAGACGCCGGCCAGTTTTGCCGCCAAGCACTACATCGAGCATGTGACATACGCGGGCTACGAGTACGGCAGTTCCTTTGAGTCCCTCAACCAGGCCTGGGCGCAGGCGGACTTTGTGTCGATCGTGCTGGACACGAAAGGGGCGCTGACTTACGCCCGGCAGCTGGGAGATAAAATCGCGGTGCTGTACCTGACCATTGAGGACCCCAGCATTCTCAGGCAGCGCCTGCTTGATCGCGGCGATCCCCAGGCAATGATTGAAAAGCGGCTGGCCTCGCCCGAGTATAAACGTGATCTGCGGCTGCCTGCAGGGTTAGCGGCGGTGGCGACGGAGATTAAAAATGATGACTGGGCGCTGGCCTGTCGCCAGATTGACGTGTTCATGGCGCAGCTTATCGATACGGCGGTGACCCCGGGTTAATTGCCGGTCGGCAGCAGTTGTGATAAGCTAGCTTTAATCGTAATCAATCCGATTTAGAAAGCGGAGGTCGTCATGTCTCAGGCAGCGATTGCAATTGAAAAAATGAAGCAAAGCGGCATGCGTGTCACTAAGCAGCGCCGCGCCCTGGTCGCTTACCTTGACCAAAGTGGCAGGTTTGTGCCGGTTACCCAGCTGGATCAGTACATGCGTGGGGAGTATCCGGGACTTTCTCACGACACGATTTATCGCAACGTGAAGGAATTTGAACGACTCGGGATTTTGGAAAGTGACGTGGAAAACGAGCAAGCCATTGTCAAACTGCAGTGTGACTTCCAGCACCCGCACCACCACCACTTCATCTGTACCAACTGTCACCGGGTCCAGGAGGTCAAGATGTGTCCTCTGGCGTACTTTGAGGACCAGTTGCCGGGGGCCAAAATTGCCAGCCACAATTTTGAACTTTACGGGTTGTGTGCGGATTGCGCCAAGAAGCTCAACAAGTGAGAATCCCGCGTTCAGGCGGGATTTTTTAGTGCGCAAAATGGGACGATTCTGCGCTTTTCAGGTTTCTTTAGGGTCAGGCGCGGAAGTTTACGTTAGAATCAAGGTAGCAAGTTTGAAAAGGAGGACCAGCAATGGCCTATCGCACACCACCGCTGCTGTCACCGGCAGCAATCGTTTCGCTGATCGTCTTGATCAGCGGTTACAATTGGATCAATAACACCGTGAATCCGAGTAGTACGCCGAAGTCGCCGGCGGCCCAGAGCTCATTGGTGTCGAGCATGAAGGCCAAGGACAGCAGCACCGATTCGTCTAGCAGCAGCGCGGCGCCGGCTTCCAGCAGCAAACCAGCGGCTTCTTCTAGCAAGCCGGAAGCTTCCAGCAGCACGGCGTCTTCTTCTAGCCAGCCGCAGACGGAAGGCGCGGACAAGGCGACGTCATCCAGCGCGGTTAGCAGTTCGACCACCAGCAGTAAGCCGGCGGCAAGCAGCAGTAGCAGCAGTAGTGCCAGCTCGCAACCGGCGACCACGACGGATGGCAAGACTGAGACCAATGACACGAATGAATAAGGAGGTGAGCGCATGCTGACGGCGCTGGACGTGCTCAACCGGTTACTCGGTTATTTTAATATTCAGGATAAGGCGAAGGGTAAGGCCTTCACCGTAGTGGCGGGCGCAGCCAACTTTTACATTCTGTACTTGGCCATTACCTGCCTGCGCTACCCCGGTTACCGCTTAAAAGGGGTGCTGTTTCTGTTGCTGTTTGTGGTGCTCTTGTATTTTGTCGTGCTGAATGTGGTGTACTACTACACTGACAAAACAGTGCCATTTGATATTTCGCCCAGGGTCGAGAAACTGCTGGGCGGCAATCCCGAACGGATGAAGGAAGCTGAATCAGCGCTGACTCGGCAGAGTCAGTCCGGCGCCGCCAGCGGGCTGTTCGCGGACCAGCAGCTGCTGCCGACGACCGTGATCAGTTCCGATGCCCAGCAGCAGGCCCTAAAAGCACTGGTGGATGAGCTCGTCCAAACCGGCGCCTTGAGTCTGAATTATCAGGGGCTGGATGAGCGGGCGGTTCAGCGCGTGGCGCAGAAGACGCACCAGCCCGTGGCTGCGATGGGCGGCCCGTTTGACCTGCCGTACTTCCGCCTCAGCCAAGAGCGGGGTCATTTAACGGTTTATGGCGGCGTCAACGCGCTGAAGCCCGTGGCGTTGGGTGAAATCACTCAGGTCGGCCTCATGCCGGTGAAGCAAGCGGAAAAGGACTACCAGTTAGCCGCGGCGCATGTCTTTCTGCAAGGCGGTGAGTCGAAGCGGCCGGGCCGCGCCGGCTTGTTGACCGAGCACGCGCCGTATTCGATCAGCGTCCAAGTTGCATACACGCCGCGGCCTGAAGTGACGACCAGGTAGAAAGCAGTTGCGTCGCGCCTGAATATTGGTAGAATTATTTAATACATATGATAATTCTGTCAGACGGAGCGGCGTTTTTGTTTACTTTGGTTTGTTCTCAAATTACTAACAGTCGTCCACCTATCATGGCTCAAATCGGCATGATAGGTGAGCCGCTCAATATACTGATAGAGCATTATCAGCGGTACAACCGTGTCACGACACTTAGTCTGCAATTCATTTTTCTTGCAAACGGTTGCGCTGACGCGGTATTCTAGACGCAAGCACTGTGCGGTAAATTCTGTTTGCGTAAAGGGGGAATCACGATGTCAATGATCGAATTTCACGACGTCGAGAAGTACTACGGAAAGTTTCACGCGCTAAAGAATATCAACCTGACGATCGACCGTGGTGAAGTCGTCACGATTATTGGGCCCTCAGGGTCGGGGAAAAGTACGCTGCTGCGGACAATCAATGGTCTTGAACGCATCACGTCGGGACAGCTGATTGTCAATGACTTCGACCTGGCAGACAAGAAGACCGACATGAACCGCATTCGTAAGAACGTCGGCATGGTGTTCCAGCACTTCAATCTCTACGCGAATAAGACCGTGCTGGAGAATATCACGTTAGGCCCCACTTTGGTGCTCAAGCAGGATAAGGAGAAGGCCAAGAAGGAGGCCATGGACCTGCTGGATATGGTCGGCTTGGCGGATCAGGCGCCCAAGTTGCCGGCCGCCCTTTCCGGGGGTCAGAAGCAGCGGGTCGCCATCGCCCGGTCTTTGGCGATGAATCCCCGCGCGATCTTGTTTGACGAGCCCACCTCTGCCCTAGATCCCGAAATGATCGGCGACGTCCTGGATGTCATGCAGAAAATTGCCAAGCAAGGGATGACCATGGTCGTGGTCACCCACGAAATGGGCTTTGCCAAGCGCGTCGGCGACCGGATCGTCTTTATGGCAGACGGCCGCATTTTGGAGGATTCGTCGGATGTGACTGGTTTCTTTGATCACCCTAAGGAACCGCGCGCTCAGGAATTCATCAGTAAGATCTTGAACCACTAGGAGGGGAGATTATGGCTAAAAGAATTCGCCGCCTCGGCCTTTTGCTTGCTGCGCTCGCCATGCTCCTGGTGGTGAGCGGCTGCGGCAAGTCCGTTGCGGATAGCGATGCCTTGGCCCGCGCGAAGCGGACGGATAAAATCGTTTGGGGCGTTAAGGCCGACACCCGGCTGTTTGGACTGATGAACACGAAAACCGGTCAGATTCAAGGCTTCGAGGTCGACATGGCCAAGGCGCTGACCAAGCAGATTCTCGGCAAGAGCGGCAAGGCGGAGCTGACTCAGGTCACCTCGGACACCCGCGTGCCAATGTTGAAAGCCGGCAATGTTGACGCGGTGATCGGCACGATGTCGATCACGCCGGAGCGCCAGAAACAGCTCAATTTTTCCCACAGCTACTTTTCTGCTGGTCAGTCGCTGCTGGTGCCCAAGGGCAGCAAGATCAAGTCGGTCAAAGACCTGAAAAAGGGCACCACAGTGATTGGCGTGCAAGGGTCAAACTCGGTGGACAACGTTAAAAAAGCGGCACCGGATGCGCGCGTCTTGCAGCTGACCGATTACTCGCAGGCGTTCACGGCGCTGAAGTCCCACCAAGGTGCCGCGCTGACCACAGATAACGGCATCTTGTACGGGATGTCGCAGCAGGACCCGAATTACGTCGTCGTGGGCGGTACCTTCACCAAGGAGCCGTACGGGATCGCGATGAACAAAGGACAAACCAACATGACCCGCGCGATGAACAAGGCGCTGGCGACGCTGCAGAAAAACGGAACATACGAGCGCCTGCTCAAGAAGTGGTTCAGCGATGTGCCGGGCTTTGACATCAAGGAGGTGCAGCCATGATTGAGATTCTGACCCATAACTTTGGCACCCTGATCTCAGGGTTGGGTTACACGCTGTTGTCCTCGATCATTGCGCTGATTGCCAGCTTGATCATCGGCACCGTGTTTGCACTGCTTGAGATCTCCCACAAAAAATGGGTGCGGTTCATCGGCAAAGCATACGTGGAGTTTATCCGCAACATTCCACTGCTGGTCATCACCATGGCGTTTTACGTCATCGTCCCGCAGTTCGTTGTGCAAATGGACGGCTTCACCGCCGGGACCATTGGGCTCACGATTTACACTTCCGCCTTCATTGCTGAGACGGTGCGCGCCGGGATCCAGGCGGTGCCGACTGGGCAAATGGAAGGGGCCCGCAGCAACGGGCTCAGTTACACGCAGGCCATGGTCCACATCGTGTTTCCCCAGGCGATCAAGATCGTCGTACCCTCGCTAGGGAACCAGTTCATCAATCTGGTCAAGAACTCCAGTATTCTGGCCTTCGTGGCGGGCTTTGACCTGATGTACCAAGGCAAGATCATCGCGGCCACCACGTTCAACACCTTTGACACCTACCTGGTAGTCGGGGTCTTGTACCTGGTGATCACCATGCCGATGTCGTACGCGATGCGGTACCTTGAAAAACACTGGTCACGGGCCTAGGAAGGGGATGAACGCTCATGCAAAACTTTATTAATGCGTATTCGGCGGTCAACCTTTCCTACTTACTGCGAGGCCTGTGGGTCACCGTGGAAGTCTCCGTGGTGTCGATTTTCTTCAGCTTTATCATCGGGACTTTGCTAGGCGTTGCCCGTTACGTCAAAATCAAGTACTTCAGCGCGATTGTTGGTTTCATCATTGACTTGATCCGGAACCTGCCGCTGCTGCTGATCCTGTTCTTCACGTACTTCGCGCTGCCAAATATTGGGATTCGGTTGTCGGTCATTCCAGCTTCGATCATCGCGATGACGGTGTTTGAGTCCGCCATGCTGGCTGAGATCATTCGTTCCGGGATCGGCGCCGTGCCTGTCGGTCAAATGGAAGCGGCCCGCAGCAATGGCATGACCTACACGCAGGCGATGACGCAGATCATTTTGCCCCAAGCTTTCAAGAAAATGATCCCGCCGATCGTGTCGCAGTTTATTTCGCTGGTCAAGGACACGAGTTTGGCAACCATCATCCTGCTGCCGGAGCTGACGCAGCACGCCCAGATCATTTACGGCCAGAACGTCAATTACACGATTCCGATGTTTGTGGCGCTGGCGCTGCTTTACTTTGTCGTCAATTACGCGTTGTCGGTGGCCTCGCATGTGATCGACCACAAGCTGAATTAACCAAAAAGAGGCTGAGCAACAAAGCGGTTTTAGCCCAAAACGCAGGCGTCCCTGCATCACGATTCGCACTACGAATCGCGATGCAGGGGCGTTTGTGTGTCTGGGCGTTGCTATGTGGAACGCGACTAGGTTGATTATGTCTGAGCCTGTTTTTCACCTGAGGCAGGAGAGTGTCGGGCCTTCAAGAGCCGCTTTGTTTGCCTCCTTTTGGGTGCGTTGAAAGCAGTGATACCTGGCAAGAAGCCGCCCGCTGGGATCGGCAAAACCGGTAGTGTGAGGGGGTGGCCCTCGCAGCAGCCGGCTAATTAAGGGCGTCGATTGCTGTCCCTAATTCGTTCAACAACTCGACCCATGACTTCTGGCCTTGATACTTGATGTCCATGCTGGCCACAAACTGCGTCAGGATGGCCTGCGTTTCCGGGGAATAATGACCCCGCGTGACGCTCAAGGCTTCATTAATGCGCAGGGCTTCCCATGCCATGTAAGTTTGGCTGTGCCATTGGTGGCCGTCATACACCAAAGCAAAGGTGTCGGGTGAAACCAAAGCAGTCAAATCGGCGGTGGGGGATAATCCAATACTGCTCAAGTCGACTGGACCGGTCGTTGGGTCCTGATTCGTTAACTTTTGCGCGGGTTGATTATAAATAATTATGGTCTTTGTCATGATGCGGATCACTCCTTAAATAGTGAGATTTTTTAACCACTGGGAAATTGCGGCAACGACAATCTAAAATATTAATATATTTGAATCCGTTTCCAGCATATCGAGTCGGCCACGAATGTCAACCGCTTCCGGAAAAATACTCTCAACTACGGGCGCCCGCCTTGACCGTAGTTAGCCTAGTTGCTTCAGGCGAGCTGGCGGTCGCATGAGTCGGTCGGGAGGGCCCTCGGCGGCCATCGGCACGATTGCTTTGATTTGGAACAAATTAAAATAAAATGTCAATGTTTTCACCTAAATTTGGATGCGCTATACTTGCACCAATGTGAGCAAGGAGGCAAACAATGACAGAGGAATTTAATCAACGCAAGGCCAATCAGCAAGTCAGATTGTTGCATCAGGCGATTTACGCCGGGTTTACCGACATTGAGGGCATGTCGATCTGGCACGAAACGCGGGCGGATCACCGGGACGTGCCACCGGCAGACGCCGACTGGCAGCCCGTCAAGATCGGCGACAAGTGGTCGGGCCGGGACGATTACTACTGGCTGCGCTTTAAGGTGCAAGTGCACGCGAGCGAGGCCAGCCAAACCGTGTTGCGGCTGGATCTGGGCCGGACCGGCGAAGGCAATAACTCGGGATTTGAATCGCTGCTATTTTTGAACGGTAAGGCGCGTCAGGCGGTTGATTCCAATCACGAAGAGGTCTTTCTCGGCCCTGAGTACGACGGCCAGACTGTCGATATTCAGATCATGATGTGGACGGGGCTTGAAGGCGGCGGGCCCAAAAAGAGCCAGCACTACGTCTTCACCACTGCTCAGCGTGGGCCGGAGCGCCGGACCGTGCGTAAGGCCTACCGTTACCTGAGCAACATCGTGAACTTGATCCCTGAGCTCAGCGAGGACAATCCGCTGCGTTACAGCTACATTCGGTTGGTCAAGCACGCCTTTAAAGGCTTTTTCTGGGCGACGGCCACACCTGCAGAAACGGAAAAGAACGCCGAGCATGCGCTGGCTTTGATCGATGACTTCATCGCCAAGCACCAAAACCAGAAGTTGGACTTTGCTGTTGACGCCATTGGTCAAACCCACATTGATGTGGCCTGGCTGTGGCGCTACCGGCACACGCGTGAAAAGGCGCGCCGCTCGTTTGCGACGGCGCTGCGCCTGATGGACCGGTACCCTGATTTCAAATTCTTCTACTCGACACCGCAGGTCCACAAATTTGTTGAGGAAGACGACCCGGAGATGTTCAAGCAGATCCAGGCGCGCGCAGCTGAGGGCCGCTGGGAACCAGACGGTGGCACCTGGCTGGAGCCGGACACCAATCTGCCAAGCGGCGAAGCCTTAGTACGTCAGTTCCTGTACGGGACGCGCTACTTTGAGGAAAAGTTCCACCACAAGCAAACCGTGATGTGGTTGCCGGATGTATTCGGCTACTCCTATGCCCTGCCGCAAATCATGCGGGGGTTTGGCATTCAACGGTTTGTGACCATTAAAATCTCCTGGAACGACACGAACCGGATGCCGCATGACCTGTTCATGTGGACCGGGCTGGATGGCAGCCGCGTGCTGACACAATTTTTGACGACGGTTGAACGTACTGAGGATTACTCGCAGTCCAAGGTCTGGAACTACACTTACAACGGTGAAATCTCGCCGCATGTGGTGATGGGGTCCTATCACGAGTACAAGGACAAGGACAAGTCGAACGTGCTGCTAATGCCTTATGGCTTCGGCGATGGCGGCGGCGGCCCGACCAAGGAAATGATCGAAAACCTGCACGTGATCGACAAACTGCCTGGCCTGCCTCACGCAAAGAACAAGACCGTGGCTGACTTCTTTAGCGACCTGGAGCAGTCAGTCAAGGACAACGAGGAGACCTACCCGGAGTGGAACGGGGAGTTGTACCTGGAGTTCCATCGTGGGACTTACACCTCGCAGGCGAAGACTAAGCGCAACAATCGCAAGCTTGAACTGGCCCTGCGTCGTGCCGAAATTTTGGCCACTACGGCCTTAGTTGAAAAAGGCACGCCTTATCCGAAGAAGGCGTTCGACCGGGCGTGGGAGATTCTGCTGCGCAACCAGTTCCACGACGTGCTGCCGGGTTCTGCCATTGGCGAGGCCTATGAGGACGTCGACAAGCTGTACGCCGAGGCCTTTGACCTCGTGGCCAAAATTATCGCCGACCGCACGACAGAAACCACTGGCATCGAACTGAGCAACCCGCTGCTGGGTGCAACAACGCAGGCCTTTGTCCCCGAAAAGCGTCAGGGTGAGTTCAAGACGGCTGACGGCACTGCGGTTGAAGCCAAGCGCCAAGGCGCCGGTTACTTGCTGCCAGACGTGACCGTTCCGGCCTTCGGAACGACGGCGCTGACCTTTACGCCAACGGGCGAAGCGCCAGCCGCAATGCAAAGTAATGCCAATCAAATCGAAACCCCGCACTACCTGGTCAAGTGGAACGCGGCAGGCCAGCTGACTTCCGTGTTTGACAAGGATAACGACCGGGAAGCCATCAAAACTGGCGGCCTGGGCAATGTCCTCACCGTTTACGAAGATCGGCCGACCTCATTTTCCAACTGGAACATCGACGCGGATTACCCGGAGAAGTCGCGCGTACTTTCGGCGGAGTCGATCACGACCTACCAGGAAGACGCTGGCTACCGCGTGGTCTTCAAGTACCAGTTTGATCAGTCGACGGTGACGCAGACCTTGATTTTGGCTAATGAGTCGCGGCGGCTGGACTTCAAGACGACGGCCGACTGGCACCAGCACGAGCTGCTGCTGCGCACCAGCTTTGACCTGAATGTCCTGACCGACCAAGCCACCTACGACATTCAGTTCGGCAACATCCAGCGGTCCGTGGCCCGTAACACGTCCTGGGAGCAAGCTAAGTTTGAGGTCGTGGGGCACCAGTGGGCCGACATGTCCCAGCGCAACTTTGGCGTGGCGCTGCTCAATGATTGCAAGTACGGGTATGCGGCGACCGACCGCGGTTTGTCGCTTTCGCTGATCAAGTGTGGGGTGTACCCGGACACCGATGCCGATCAGGGGCTGCACGAGTTTACCTATAGTCTTTTGCCGCACCGCGGTGACTTCATTGAGGGCCAAGTGGCCGAAGAGGCAGCTAAGCTCAACGATCCGGTGGTCGTGCGCCAACACGCCGCCAGTGGGTTGAAGCCGCTGTTCACCTTTGCCAATGCAGACGCAGTTCAGGTCGACGCCATCAAGGCCAGCGAAGACGGCAATGCAGTGATCCTGCGGGTGCACAACAACACACCGGGGGACACCCGGTTTACGGTCAAGCCAACCTTCGACTTTGCCAGTGCCGAGCAAGTGCAACTGGATGAATCGCCGGTGGCGGCGCTGACTGCTGGTGAGGATGAGACCTTCTCGCTGATCCTAAAGCCTTTTGAAATTAAGACAGTGGCCTTTAAGCGCAACTAGTCCAAACGGAATCTCATCTTTTTCTCACATTAGGGCTTGACACTTATCGGATTCTAATCTAATATGACTAGCAACAAAGACGAAGAGTAGCAGAGTAACTGAGGACGCCATGTCAGTGAGCCGCGGCAAGTGAGAAGTGGTGATGGTCAGTCAGCGAAAGTAGGCTATGAGTTGGTGCGGCGACTGCGGAAGTGGCACCTGGGATTGCGCCCATTACAGCAATGGCATATCGCCGAGTGATCGGCCGTACGCTTAGAGGTCTAGTTGGTGACGACTAGGCGAATTAAGGTGGTAACACGCGCAAGCGCCCTTAGCAATTTTTATTGCTAGGGGCGCTTTTCCTGTCTTCAGGGCGGCCTTTAGCCTGCGACTTTTCGTCAATCTTTATTGGAGGCTTGATTATGGAAAAACGCGACACAAAGCTGACCAAGCGTCAGTACATCACCTTGGGATCGATGCTGTTCGGCCTGTTCTTTGGGGCCGGCAACCTGATTTTCCCGATTCATTTGGGTCAGCTGGCAGGGGGCAACTGGGTCCCGGCAACGGTTGGTTTTCTGCTGTCGGCGGTGCTTTTACCGTTGCTCGCTATTTTGGCCATTTCGATGACTGAGTCTGATTTGATGTTTCATTTGGCCCGGCCGGTTGGCCACGGCTTTGCACTCTTTTTCCTGATTGCGACCCATGCCAGCCTGGGCCTTTTGATCGCCACCCCGCGCACCGCGACGGTCGCGTTTGAAATGGCAGTTCAGCCGTTTATTGCCCAAGCGGATATCCGGTGGTGGCTGCTCGGCTTTTCGGCGCTGTACTTTGCCGCGGCGTACTTCTTTTCCCGCAAGCCGTCTAAAATGACCGATTACGTGGGCAAAATTCTGAACCCACTGCTGCTCCTGCTGCTTTCCAGTGCCTTCATCGCCGCCTTTGTCATCAAAGGGGACGGCGGTACACTGCTCCACGCGACACACGCCACCGCGGCCGGCAGCAACCTCACCAATGGCTTCCTGCAAGGGTACAACACCATGGACGCACTGGCCGGCCTGGGGTTTGGCGTCACCATCGTTACGGCGCTTGGTTTCTTCGGCGTGAACCAGCCGCTGCAACGTTCCAAGGACGTTGCGAAGGTCGGCGTGCTGGCGATGGGGCTGGAAGCCATTATTTACGCACTGCTGATCGCGCTGGGCGTGTTGTCGCTGAACTTCACGAAGCTGTCGGCCAACGGCGGTCCGGCATTCACCTCGATCATGACCCACTACACCGGCTTGATTGGCACCGGCCTGCTCGCGGCGATGACGCTGCTGGCATGCCTGACCTCCGCCATCGGGCTGGTCACCTCGCTGTCGCAGGACCTGGGTCACCGCTTTCCGAAGGTTGGGTTCAAGCGGTTCTTGCCACTGACCTGCACAGGTTCGTTTATCATTGCCAACTTCGGCCTGAATGACATCATCACGCTCTCCACGCCGGTGCTGATGCTGCTTTATCCGCTGGCGATCGTGTTGATTCCGCTGGGCATTTTGCACCCGTTCATCGGTAAAAACCCGATCATTTACAAGACGACGGTCTTCATGACCCTGATCCCGGCCATTCTTGACGCTTTGCATTCACTTTACACGGCCTTTCCAGCGCTTTCGCTGCTCAAAGGAATCGATGCGTTCGCCAGCACCTACATTCCGTTGTTCAACATTTCGATGGACTTTGTGCCGTTCATGCTGATCGGCCTGATCGGCGGTACGCTGATTGCAAAGCTGTCCGGTCGCCCTCTGCGCGATCAGGCGTATGAGGCGTTCGGCAGCGAAGATTAGGCCTTGCTTCTTCCCAAAAGCACAAAGCGGCCAGTGGGGCTTCTGCCCTCACTGGCCGTTTTGCGCTAAAAAACTGACCCGTCAAAGCGAGTCAGCAATGTGAAGTTAGTCTTCTTCAACCAGGTACTGACGCAGCTTGCCAGCCTGGATCGGGTTGACGGTGGTTTTGACCTTCGTGCCAGTTTCCACGTACTCGGTATTGATCACACCGGTTTCGCGGTTGATAAAGTCGACCAGCTGACCTTTGTCGAACGGAATCAGGTAGGTGTGCACGGCGGAATCTGAAAAGACGCGCGCCGTGATCATCTGCACCAGCTTGTCGAGCGATGCCGGATCCTTGGCTGAGTAAATCAGCGTGTTGCCGTTTTCCTCGGGGAAGCGGGTGCCAGGGCGCAGATCAGCCTTGTTGTAAGCTTCGATCATCGGGATATTCTCGATACCGATGCTCTTCAAGGTGTCGGAAGTGACCTTCATCATTTCCGGATAGTGCTCGTCGTGGTAGTCGACCACTTGGATCAGCAGGTCGGCGTTTGCCGCTTCGGCCAAGGTGGCCTTGAAAGAATCGATTAGGTTATGCGGCAGCTTGGACACAAAGCCGACGGTGTCCGACAGCAGAAACTTGCGGTTGTCCTTCAGGCTGATCTGGCGCACCGAGGTGTCCAGGGTCGCAAACAGCATGTCCTTTTCAAAGACCTGTTTGTCAGCGCCAAGGTCGGTGTAGCGGTCCAGCAGTCCGTTCATCGTCGTGGATTTGCCGGCGTTGGTGTAGCCGACTAAGGCGACGACAGGCAACTTGTTTTCTTTACGCTGGGCGCGGCGCACTTCTTCGCCGACGTCGGCGTCCTTGAGTTCGCGGCGCAGGCGAGCGATGCGTTTGTTCAGCACCCGTTTGTCCATTTCCAGCTTGGTTTCACCGGCCCCGCGGTTGGCTAAACCACCAGCGCCACCGCCGCCTTGCTGGTCGAGTTTGTTCGCCGATGGGTGCAGCCGCGGCAGCGCATACTGCAGTTGGGCAATTTCGACTTGCGCCTGGGCCGTTTTGCTGGCCGCACGGGAGGCGAAAATGTCGAGGATCAGCTGGGTGCGGTCGACGACGTGCAGCTTCATTTCCTTTTCGAGGTTGCGCAGCTGCGATGGGGTTAGCTCGTCGTTGATCACGACAGTCGTGGCGTCGTTGGCGCGGGCCAGTTCGGCGACCTCATCGACCTTGCCAGACCCAAAGTAGGTCGCACCGGTTGGCCGGTCCAAGTTCTGCCGGGACTCGCCGACCACGTCGTAGTGGCGGGCCAGGGCAAGTTCTTTCAGTTCCTGCATCGAGTAGTCGAAGTTCTCTTGCATCCGGGAGATCCCGGCGATAATCACTTTTTCAGGTATTTCTTGCATAAATCCTCCATTGGGCGCTGTTTGCTGCAGCTCATAAAAAAAGGGAAGCCACTAAGCTTCCCAGACGGGGTGAACCGACTTGCAAGCAGCGCAAAAACAATTAGTCATTGGTCGGCGTTGCTTTCTTTAAGCGCATCGCAAGTCGGCTCCTTTCCTTATAGATGTCTTCAGTTTAGCACGATTAGTCAGTTCCAGCCAATCACGGCTTCGGAGTCGTGGCGGTTGCTTGGGCCAGCTTACCGAGTTTTTCACCAAGCGGCTCCACCGGCTTGGTCAGGACCTGAACCTTGCCTGAGATCACCTGCATGTGCAGTGGCAGACCGACGCTGGGGTCTCCGTCGATACGACTTTTGAGCTTCGGGTTGGCGGGTTCGGTTTCAATCATAAGGCGGTCTGCCGCGAAGTACGTCATGCCGGGCAGTTTGGCAAAATTACCGGTCAGGAAATACGGGAGCATCAGCAAAAAGCCGCTGAGTGACGGCTTCGGCGCCACAAACACGTGGAACAAACCATCGTCGGGCTTGGCCTGCGGCGCAAAGTTGCGAAAGCCGCCGACCGAGTTGGTCATGGTGACGAGCAGAAAGCTGGTGTTCTGTTCCCACGTTGTATTTTTGCCGGTAATCTTCAAGTGCCAGTGCTGATTACGGCTGAGCGAGTTCAGGCCGCGGGTCAGGTAGACAATGGGGCCAAAGCGCTGCTTGTCCTTTTGCGAGACGGACACCGCGGCATTCGCCAGCACGCCGAGGGTCAATGTTGAAATCATGACGCGGTCGTTGACGATACCGATGTCCAAGTCGTGCGGGGTGCCTTCCAGCAGGTTGACCAGCGCGAGGTCCGGCATCAGCGGAATGCGCAGGACCTTGGCCAGGTTGTTGACGGTGCCCTGAGGAATGATACCAAGACGCGGCGGGTTGCGGCGCTTGACTAAGCCGCCGGCAACCTGATTGATGGTGCCATCGCCGCCGATTGCGACGACGACATCGCTTTGCGCATGATATGCCAAGTCGGTGGCGTCACCTGGCGCTTTGGTCGGCTGCAGTGTGGCCGCGTGGCCGGCCGCCTTGATCCGGTTGGCCATGTGTTCGGCAACTGCCGAGCCGCCTTTGCGGCCAGCTTCTGGGTTGTAAATCAGCGTGTAAGATGTCATGGGCACATCCCTCCAATAGCTCCAGTGTAACACGCAGATTGGCGAGGCGTTTGAGATGCAAAGCGGCCGTTTGGCAGTGCATACTGGTGAAAAGAGGTGATTGGATGCTGAATGCCACATTGATCGTCGCCGGTACCTTGACCCTTGGGGCTTTAACCCTAGCCGTCTTCGTGCGCCATGAAACAAACGTCCCAGTCCCCGTGCCAATCAGACAGGGGCATTAAATTTTGCTGAAGGTCGTGATGTTCATGAAGCGGCCACCGTTTGCCCGCCGAATCCAAACCACTGGCAGTTAGACTGGCATGATTCAAACCAAGGCTAGTGCTGTTTATGAATCCATTCCTGTCATGCTGGTTGCTTCCGTTTCTGTCGGCTTCACCGGGCTGATTGTCCGGCGGCGGACTTGGGCTGTGGCACGCAAACGCTGATCCTTTAGAAAAAATGACCCCGCCGGCGTTTAGTTGCCAGTGGGGTCATTTTGCTACTCAGATGTTTCATCAAGACGCTTGCATTTTGATTTTAATCTCGATTAATTCTCTTCAGTGACGATGCCGTGACGGCCGTTGCGGGTCGCTGACAAGGTGACGGCAACCATGATGACGTCAATGACGAGGATGACGCCCCACTTAAGCACGTTCGGTGCGCTTGCCAAAATGCTGGTGGCCAAGCCGTAGCTGACTAAGGCAATCAGTGCAACGTCTGTCACAATGGTGATCAGGTTCCAGGTCGCCGGTTTAAACGCGTTGCCGCTTTGCTGCCGTTTCGCGATCCACGGCATCATGAAGCCGAGCACGACCATGCCGATTGGGACGATGATGTTCATCGCCAGCTGCAACGCGAAGGTATCAGCGGTGGCGTCGGTTGGGAAGAAGCCAAGCAGCGCGAGCAGCGCCGTGATGCCGAGCATCCAAGCACCGACGAAAATCGCCACGTGGCGGTTTTTCAGGTACGTGTAACTCGGCTTCGGGAAGCGTTCCGGGTGAATCCGGACCATGAGGTAGGCCCAGAACAGGAAGCAGGTGGAAGCCGGGGAGACGATACCGTTCAGGTTGAGCAGCCAGTTGAAGATGTCGTTGATCTTGGGCAGCAGGCCGCCCAGCGCCATGATCAAGGCGCAGAGGATGGTGGTCATCCAGTAGCCGTTGATTGGGAGGCCGTCGCTGTTCTTTTTCGTGAGCTGTCGCGGCATGAAGCGCTTCGCGACATCGGACAGAAACACGCGAGTTGACGCGTCCAGGATGACGGCCAGCTGGGCGAGCATGTAAATGCCTTGCACGCCGGCGAACAGGTACATCAGACTCTTGCCCAGGCCGAACTGCTCGCCGATGCGCAGAAAGGCGTAGTAGGAGCCGTTCATCTTCAGGTCATTCGGCAGCTTGTGGGCATTGAAGTACACGCCCAGGGAGAATGTGCCGAGCAGGGTCAGAAACATGGTCATGATGGCAATCATTTTCAAGGCCTTGGGGAAATCCTTGGCCGGGTGCTTCATGTCCGCGGTGTACGGCGCGGCGAGTTCCGAGCCGTTCATCGCGAAGACGAACAGGCCGAATGTGGACAGGAAGCCCAGCGAGAAGAAGTCCTTCGGCAAAAAGGCCTTGAAGTTGAACGGGTGGGTGGCGATCGGGTTGCCTTTGGCCAGACCGACAAAGGTCATCACCACAAACAGTACGGTCATGATGAACATGGCGCCGCCGCCAATGGTCGACATGACTTCCAGCGACTTGTTCTTAAACAGGTGCTGAATCCAGATGAAGACCACGAAAATCGCGGCGGTGGTGATGCCGAACCAGGCGTTGCCGAGGTGGGCCTGAATGTTGCCGTTACCGGTGATGATCCAGCCCAGCGAGATGACCACTGAGTTGGCCACGTCCACGACGTAAGGCAGGCCGGTGATCCAGTAGAACCAGGCGGCGTAGTAGCCGACCGTGTCGCCGTTGGTCTCACGCATCCATGAGGTGATGCCGCCGCCGCGTTCCGCGAAGGTCGAGCCCATGTGCGCCACAATCAGGTTATAGGGCAGCACGTACAGAAACGTCATCAGCACCCATGAGGTGACGGCGACGAGTCCTTGATTCTGAAAGTTATAAATGATGTCGTCGAAGCCGATGACCGTAACGAAATCCATTAGGCCAACAATGACCCATGGAATGTATTCTTTTTTGTCTTTAGTATCCATTTTATCCTCCGAGTGTGACAGTGTGCGGTCAGCGCTCAAAGGCCCGGGGCTTTATTTCTACGCATAGGGCTCCTCCAAGTCAGACAATTTTGTCTTACCCATTTTACCCTATATTAGTTTTCAGTAAACACCCAAAATTACGTGTGTGGTTTATCGGGCTTCCGAGTGTCCGCTAATGGCTCAGACTGCTGAAAAATGGTCTGGTCATACTTGAAGTCAACGCAAAAAGAGCACGCTGTCGATTGGCGGCGTGCCCTTGAGGGGTTGCATGAATGTGCAGGTTTAGGCGGCGGAAACGCCTTTGCGCCCGTTGCGCGTGATCAAAAGGACCAAGCCGACTGCCACAAGGTCGGCGACGATGACCAACCCCAGCTTAGGCAGGGTCGCAAGTCCGGCAAACAGCCGCACGTCGATGCCATAGCTGACCGCGCCCACGGCCCCAATGGCGAGCAGGATGGTGATGATCTGCCAGCCGCGCACGCCGAACGCAGTGCCGCGGTCTTGTTGCCGCTTAGTGAGCCAGGGCATCATGAAGCCGAGGATGATCATGCCGGCCGGCACTGCAAAGTTCAACGTTAGCATGGTCGCAAAGGTTTTGGGATCAGAGTCGGTCGGGAAAAAGCCCATGACCGCTAGGATGAATGTGACACTGAACATCCACAGGCCGACCAAGAAGGCGAGCTTGTCAGATTTGATGTAGGTGTACTCCGGCGTTTTAAACCGGTCGGAGTGCCGCCGCAGCATCATGAACGCCCAGAACAGGAAGCAAGTCGCAAACGGTGACACGATGCCGTTCAGATCCAGCAGCCAGTTGAAGATGTCGTTGATCTTCGGCAGCAGGCCGCCCAGGGCCATAATGACGCCGCAAATCGCGGTGGTCAGCCAGTAGCCGTTGATCGGCAGGCCGTCACTGTTCTTCTTAGTCAACTGCTTGGGCAGGAAGCGCTTGTTCACGTCGGCCAGGAAGATTCGGGTCGAGCCGTCCAGCAGAATGGCCAGTTGCGCCAGGTCGTACAGCAGCTGCGTGACTGTGAAGGTGTAGAGCAGTGTGTTGCCCAGACCGAACTGGTGGCCAATCAGCTGAAACGCGTAGTAGTTCCCGTTCATTTTGAGGTCGTTTGGCAGGTGGTGAGCATTAAAGTAAACGCCCAGACTGAAGGTGCCAAACAGGGTCAGGAACATGGTCATGATGGCGATCATTTTCAGGGACTTGGGAAAATCGCGGCTCGGGTGTTTCATGTTGCCCGTGTAAGGGGCTGCCATTTCCGAACCGTTCATCGCGAAGACGAACAGGCCGAACGTGGAAAGAAAGCGGAAGGACCAGAAGTGCTTGGGCATGAACGCCTGCAGGTTGAACGGGTGCGTGGCAATCGGCCGGCCCTGTTTCAGGCCGACGAACGTCATGATGACAAACATCACCGTCATCCCGAACATCGCGATGCCGCCGATGGTGGACATGACCTCCAGCGACTTGTTCTTGAACAGGTGCTCGAGCCAGATGAAGACGACGAACACGAAGGCGGACAGAATTCCGAACCACGCGTTCCCCATGTGGGACTGGATGTTGCCGTCGCCGTTGAGGATCCAGCCGGCGGAAATGATGACTGAATTGGCCACATCCACGACGTAAGGCAGTTCCGTGATCCAGTAGAACCAGCCGGCAAAGTAGCCGACCGTGTCGCCATTGGTCCGGCGCATCCAGGACGTGATGCCGCCGCCTTCGTCAGAGAAGGTCGACCCCATGTGCGCGACGATTAGGTTGTACGGGATGACGTAAAAGAACGTCATCAGCACCCAAGTGAAAAGGGCGACCAGCCCCTGATTACGGAAATTATAAATAATATCGTCAAAGCCAATAACGGTGACGAAGTCCATCAGCGCAATGATGAACCACGGAATGTAATGATTTTTTTCGTCTAATTCATTATTCATATGATTACTCCTCAGTTGTCAGTAACGTTCGACAAGCTGAGGGCCGGGGGCTTTGTTGCGAGCCATGACCACTCTCCTCACGTGCACTGTGCGGTACTGGCGCATAGTTTACTTATGACACTATTGATTAATTCTAGCCGACTTTTCAGAAAATTCTAGGCCATTTCAGAAAATATGTTGAGAAATGGTTAAGCAACTTACAGAGTTGTTAGCGTTCGGCCGTAAAACGTAAGGTCACAGCAAGGCGTTTTACGTTACGATATTGGCATGGACAAATTAGGGGGCACTCGCCCCAAATGGAGGAATCAACATGGCAGAGCAACCAGTCGTCAGCGTTAAGGATGTCACCAAAACTTATGGTAAGCGCGGCGAAAAGCAGTACCAGGCCTTGAAAGGCATCACGTTTGATGTACAGCCCGGTGAATTTGTCGGCATCATGGGGGCCAGCGGCTCTGGGAAAACCACGCTGCTGAACATTTTAAGCACGCTGGACCGGCCAACCTCCGGCAGCGTCGCGATCAACGGCCAGGACGTCACCGCGCTGCGAGGTAACCAGCTGTCCGATTTTCGGGCCAAGCGGGTCGGGTTCATTTTTCAGGATTTCAACCTGCTTGAGAACCTGACGGCGCGCGAAAACATCGCCCTGCCGATGGCGCTGCAGAACGTCAAAAGTGCGCAGCAGCAGGCAGCCGTGACCCGAATCGCCCAGACTTTGGGCATCGATGCTGTGCTCGACCACTACCCAACAGAGCTGTCCGGCGGTCAAAAGCAGCGCGTCGCGGCCGCTCGCGCCTTGGTGCAGCAGCCGGCGATCCTGTTTGGCGACGAGCCGACCGGGGCCTTGGACTCCCAGTCCGCCCGGGAGCTGCTGAACACGATGGCGCAGCTGAACGAGCAGCAGCACGTCTCAATTTTGTTGGTCACCCACGATCCGTTTTCGGCAAGTTACGCCAAGCGCATCCTGTTCATTAAGGATGGCCAGATCGGCCAGGAGCTGGTGCACGGCGAAAAGACGCAAGAGCAGTTCTACCAAGAGATTTTGACGACCCTGGGCACATTCCAGCAGTAAGGAGGCGGGAAGATGTTACGCAAATTAGCTCTCGGCGGGATTCGTTCCCGCTTTCGCGATTACGCGGTCCTGTTCTCCGGACTGGTGATCGGCAGCGCCGTGTTCTACATGTTTCTCAGCCTCGCGACCAACAAGGCGTTTCTGACCGCCAACACCATGGTGGGGATGACCTCGTTCATTTTTGGCTTTGGTGAGATTCTGCTCGTGATCATCACGACGGTGTACATCGTCTACGCCAACAGTTTTCTGATGAGCATGCGCCAGCGCGATTACGCCATGTTCATGATGCTGGGCGCCAAGAGTCGCAAAATTGCCCAGCTGATCTTCATTGAAACCGTGACGGTTGGCGTGCTGGCTGCCGTGGCCGGAATTCTGGTCGGCATGGGCCTGACCGGCGTGGCCGGGCACGTGCTGATGGCTCAGCTGCACGCGCCGGCAACGCACTTTTCGGTCGTTTGGCCACCGGCGATTCTGTGGACGTTTGTCTTTTTCCTACTCATGTTTGTGGTCGGGGCGCTGATCAATGCGCACAATCTGCTCAAAACGCCGCTGCTAGACCTCTTGCACGCGGCGACGACGCCGAACCGGCTCAAGACGAAGAAGTGGGTGCTTGGAGTTCAGGCGGTCTTGGCGGTGGTGCTGCTGGCGATTGGCTATTGGGCGATGAGTCAGCTGGCCAAGCTGGTACTGGCGGGCATTGCCATCGCACTCGTCGCGATTGTGCTGGGTTCGTACTTTCTGTTCAATTCTCTGCTGGTTTGGCTAATTGGACTGCTGAAAAAAAACAAGCGCTTTGCGGCCAAGGGACTGCACACCTTCACGCTGAGTCAGCTGAGCTTTCGCATTCGTGACTACACGCGGATCCTGGCAGTGGTATCAATCCTCTTTGCGCTGGCGCTTGGGGCCATTACCGTGGGGCTGGGATTCGAGCATGACATTCCGGACCTGGCTTCCAAGCAGAATGGCTACGATGCCGTGGTGGTGGATCCCAACGCGGCCACGCTGGCCAAGGCCAAGCGGCTGACCGGGGTCAAGGCACAGGTCAACTACCACCTCAAACAGGACAAAAAGCACATCTACTTTAATGCCGCCGAGCTGGATCAGCACCCACTGCTGTTTGCACAGTACGGTCGCGGCCCAGTGCAATACACCAAAGTTACCGGCGCGAACTTTGCCAAGGAGGCCGGTGATTACGAGAGTCAGTTTGATCAGTTTATGACCAAGCAAGTCGCAGGCAAGCAGCCTGCTGTCCTGAGCGCCTCGGCGTTTGCCAAGCTGGACAGTCCGGTCGCCACGGCACACACCTGGCGATTGGATGATTTCACGGCCAATTATGATCAGTTGGCGGCGCTGAACAAGGCGATTATTGCGCAGTACGGTAAGCAAAGCAGCGCCGTTTACGGCCAGAAATTTACTTATTACGACATGATCAACGGGGCCTTCTCGGGCATGGCGTTCATGGGCTTCTTCCTTGGCATTGCGTTCCTGGCGATGCTCGCGTCGACGCTGATGTTCAAGATCCTCAGCGGTGCGTCTTACGATCAAAGCCGGTACTTGATGCTGCAAAAGATTGGGGTGCGGCCAGGCCTGCTGCGCAAATCCGTGCGGCAGGAAATCGGGGCGCTGTTCTTGTTCCCCGGCCTGCTTGGTGTGATCCACGTGCTGTTTGGATTGAAGATGTTCGTTGGGCTGCTGCAGGAACCATACGCGCACCTGGCCCTGCCATTTGGACTGTTCATCTTACTGTACGCCATCTACTATATTCTGACGGTGTGGCTATATGAACGCATCGTCATCCAAAAAGATATCGCCACGGACTGAGGCAGCTTAGGGCTCGTTCGGACGGTCAGCTAGCTTTAGAAAGGCGACTGTTTAGCCGCCTTTTTTGATGGGGAGAAAGTGGCCAAAAGCCCCGTTCTGGTGCGGCCTGAGCCGAATGCTTGACATTGCCAGAGGCAAGCAGTATGCTAGCTCTCGTTTTCAAATTACGGCGGCTCGCATACGGCGAGTCAGGGGGGCTATCATGATTTCGCAAGACATGGCGTTCGCGCCAATTGATGATATTGGTGCGATCACATATCCAAGTTTGGCTGGGCTTTCCTGCCCGCACTGCGGGGCCGACCATTTTGTGCCGGTTCGCCTGGCGCACCGCAAGCTGCGGATGGATATGGTGATGGAAGACGATTCGGTGCAGCCAGTCGTCTTTAAACCCATCGAGGTGCAGTGCCTGGTTTGCGGCCGGCGGTTTGATGCCCAGCCGCACGACGCGAGCGCTGAAGAGCGGCTCACTGTGCCACACACCCTGACCATCACCCGCGAGAAGAATCGGCTAGGTGGGACGGTGTACGTGATGCTCAACGGCTTTGCCCAGTGCCTGCCGATCGAAAACGGCGAAACCTTGCAGCTTGAGATCAACACAAAGGATGTCTACATCTTTGTGGCCGGCAACACCAAGCGGTTTGACCGGCAAAACGCCTTCCACCTCAGTCTGACCGACTTGGCGCCAGACCCTGAGATCAGCTTCAAGTTCCATCCTCAATTTCTGTAATCAAGCGCGGCGGTTCTCGTGATGAGGACCGCTTTTTTCGTGGTGCAAAACCCCACAAAAAACCGGCCGTCACAATGACGACCGGTAATTGGGCCAGTTGGTTCCCCCAAACCAGCGGGGTTATTCGAACATCTTCTTGGTGGCCCGCAGCAGGGTGGGGATGTCCTTGTCGTACCGCGGCGTTTTGACCAAATGACTCATCGGGATGCCGGCGAAGTGGTAAGCGGCGATTTCTCCGGAACGGACGGCACTTTGTTCAGTGAAGACCATCTGGTACGGCTGCTCGGCGAACTCACCGGTGAACGCGAGGTTGGTTGAGTGGGCCGGAATAACCAGCGGCCGGTCAGCCTTGGCGCGGTTGTTGAATAACGCCGAGGCATACGGCATGTATACGGGAATGCAGTTAATTACCGAATCCATGATTGCCTGCTCGTGTTCTTTGATGTTGATTGGGCCTGGATCGACCATTGAGAGTTGGCCGAGCAGCTCCTTGAGCATTTCCTCACCGGTCATTTCGATGTACGGCTTCTGCACGAACTCGCCGGTGCGGCGCGGGTACAGGAAGTAGCCCCAAATGACGCTTTCGTTTGGCTTTTGCGTGGTGAAGTGCGGCTGGTGGTGCACCACAATGGACATGTTGACATCGGGCTGGCCGAGAGGCGTGATCGGCGCCGTGCTCAGAAATGAATTCAGGGCGTTGCCTGGGACCTGCGTGGTGATGCGCGTGATCTCGTTAAGCAGCAGGTGGTCATTGGTGGTCAGGGTGAAGCTGACCCACTCGGAGGCATCGCGGTCGGCGAAGAACTTATCCGGATTGCCCAAGTTGTAGAAGCGGCTTGCGGCCTTTTTCCAGAGGCTGGCGGCGATGCCGTAGTCCATGTTCTCGCGGGCCGGGGTGTGGTAGTCGCCAATGGTGGCCGAGTCAGTGATGGAGCCGTTGGTGAAAATCACCGCCGTGTCCTCATCAACATCGACATGTTCAACGTCGCCTGTGTTAGCATCAGTGACTTCAAGGCCGGTGACGGTGATCTCGTCCTGCATCTTGGAGTCCTTGAACGTCCAGTCAGAGACGATTTTGTCGAGCACAATGTTGACGCCTTGGCCCTGCAGGTACTTGATCAGCGGCATCATGATACTTTCGTACTGATTGTAGCGCGTGCGGTTGACGCCGACGAGGTGCTCGATCTGCGTGAACTCATACAGCATCATGTGCATGTAACGCCGCAGCTCCTGCGCGCTGCTCTGCGTGCGGAAGGCAAACGTGGTCTCCCACATGTACCAGAAGTTGGTGGTGAACATGTGTGGGTCGTCTTGGAAGTAGTCGGCAATGGTGACGTTGTCGAGCTGCTCCTCGTCCTTGTCCGGCATCATGACCAGCTTGGTCAGCAGCATCCGGTCCTGGTTGTTGAGGCCGAGGTGCGAGGCGTTGATGATGCCTTCACCGCGCCGCAACAGCCTGGCCTTGTCGAAGGTGCGGTGCTTGCTGTCAAAATCGCGCGTGTCTTCGGCTGCGGTCATGCCGGGTTCGGTGACGGACTGCACGCGGCTCAGCAGATCCATCAGATCCACATAGGTGCGGTAGTTCAGCATGCGGCCGCCGCGGGCGATATAGCCCTTGGTGTTGTCCAGCGGGTGCTCCTTGTTCCAGTATTCTGCGGCCTGGTCAGTGGCGGCGCTGCCGTCGTTGGAGCCGTGGTCGTCCAGACTGTAGAAGGTGATGGCGTCGCCGTTCCATTTGCCTTCTTGAATCAGGTACACCGCCGCGGCCATATTGGCCAGGCCGGCACCAATCATAACTGCTTTATGTTTGATCATGTGAAAACTTCCTTTCGTTTGAGCTGCGTCGGACAGGTGATTTTAGTGGGCCGGCTAGCCACGCTTGCGTTGCCTGCCCGAAGCGCGACTATCACCGGCGCTGCGATTCAAAAATCGCGTAATCTTTCGCATCGTCATGGAACCAGTCCAGCTTCTTCAAGGTGTATGCGGTCGCACCGGCAAGAACGCCGGCAACCAGGCCAAACAGTAGTGTTTTCTTTTTCATCAGATGGACCACCTTTCTGTTTACGCTTACAGTGTATGGGGAAAAGCAGCGCAAAAAAATAGGCAACCCGGGGGGATTGCCCAAAAATCTCAATGTAATGTATTCGCGTTGTGGATCGCGTTTTGGACCGCGCCGGTCAGCATGATGTCGCAGCGATGGACGATGGCCTGTTTGGGCTCCGCCAGCCCTTTCATGAGCCACTGAATGATTTGTGCCACAATGGCCAGCCCGTAAAAGTTGCAGATATCATCCGTCAGCGGTTTGGGCAGGTTGGAATCGGCGTCCACCACGACTCGGTGGACCAGGGATTCGGCGACGGTCGCGAGCAGCTGCTCCAGCAGATCGCGGCCGACCGAGTTGAACGAGGCCACACAGAAAGAACGGTTGTCGTCGATGTAATCCAGCAGCATGCGCAGCGCTTTTTGCCACTCGGTGATCTGCGCGTATTTTGCCATCTGGACAATGATTTCCTGCTCGTAGATCCAGGCCAACAGGGAATAAATATCCTCGAAGTGGTAGTAAAACGTGTTGCGCGTTACCCCGGCCTTCTTCGTCAGCGCACTGATCGTGATGTGCTCCAGCGCCGTAGTGGCCATCATCTCGCGCAGGGTGCGAGCAAGGCGGCGCTTGGTTGTGTCAGTGGCCATCTTAGACCAGCTTGAGCTCGTTGTAGCCGAGCACCTTGATGCCTTCGTCGGTGAGTGCAATGCGCGAGATGGAACCGTTGCGCGGCGAATCGGTGACCACCCAGCCGTCCGCTTTGCCAAATTTGTCGATGATGCTGCGGATGGTTGTCCCATGGGTGACCAGAAGGACATTGTCACCGTTTTGGTTCTGGTCGCGCAGCAGCTTGAAGCCTTTTTGCAGCCGGTTCCAGTAAGTCAGCGCGTCCTCGGCGTCGTGGAAGGGATCAGCCTCGTGCATAAAGTCCTTTGTCGCGTCGACGCCGAATTTCTCAATCAGTTCCTTGAAGGTGGGGACACCGTGAGGCATGCCGACCGCGTACCAGGTCTTAGGCGAGTCCTCGCCTTCGAAGTAACCGTAGAACTGCTCGCGAAACAGTGGGGTTTCGGTGAGTTCAACGTTGCTGTTGAAATTCTGGTCGAGGATGAAGCCGGCCGTGCGCCGAGCGCGCATGGTGTCGCTGCAGTAAGCGTGCGTGAACGTGACGTGGCGCAAGGCCGCGCCGGCACGCTTGCCATCCGCGATGCCTTTTTCCGTCAGTGGCGAGTCCGACCAGCCTTGCATCTTGTTGAATTTATTGAACCAGGTCTGGCCGTGCCGGACCAGGTAAACGGTAACTGTTTTCATGGCGCACCTCCGTCATATTTACCTCAAGTTTACCACAGCACAAGCTTCCGCCGAGGCCAAAAAGGGGGGGCGGCTGGCGGCCGTCCCTTGGATCGAACTATCTCTGCTGCTCGCCTTCGTAATACGCGGCACGCTTGGCGGCGTGGCGCTTAGCAATTTCTTCCTTCTGCTTGGCCGCCGCGGCTTCTTGGGCTTTTTTTTCGGCGTTCAGCGGTGCGGTCAGGTCGAAGAACCAGCTGGTGACCTGAGCGTCGGCGGGGCCGATCCAGGCCGGTCGCAGCAGAGTCTGGTCGTCGTTAAACTCGTCCACCACGCTTTCGACGATGACTACACAGTTTTTCAGGCTGGCCAGAGTCGCCGCGCGGCTGCTTTGGTCGTATGTGGCAGCGAGTTGATTTTGCTCATAGGATGCCAGCTTGGACCAGACATTCTTGAAGTTAACGCCTGGGTCAAAGTGGCCATCTTGTGCCAGCGTTTCCCGGTAGGCGTAAAGCTTGAGCACCTGCGGCCGCAGGTGGGCGTTGAACTGCTCATTGGCGTAAAGCAGGTTGTTGCGCGAAAGGCCCTTGATCACATTGCCGGCGATCCAGAAGATTTCATTGAGGGTCGCTTCGTAGTCCGCCTGCGTCGGCACCGTGAGAAAATGGCTGGATGCATCAGTGGCACGTGGGCTGACGCGGCCTTGACCCTGCCGCCAAATGATCGTGTTCAAGTGGTCGGCGGCCAGGTACGCGGCTTCGTCAGCTGCCGGCGCGATTTTCCAATCGATCCGACGCGTCCCTTGGTAGCGGGTCAGCCAGGATTCCCAAGCGCCAGTGCCAGGACCGAACAGGTGCGTGTCGTGCAGGTGCTGCACCAGCCGAGGCTCGCCCAGCGCCTTGACCCAGGCCTCGGCGTCCACTTGAGCAGGATCGCTGGCGAACAGCGTGACGTCCAAATCGGTCCACTTGTCAGGGGCCTGGGCCGGATCATTGCCGGACCCTTCTGTGCCGATGGCGACGATATTCGGGTCCTTTTCCGCGCGGTCAATAATTGTATCGATGTCTGCCATATTGTGCCTCCGTTAAACTTTGCCATCATTATAGCGCTTTGCTGCGACGAAAAAAGCCAGCCGCAAAGGGCTGGCAATATGACTTAGTCGTTAAAGTTGCCGGATTCGACATCCTTGATGAACTGCTTCAGGTGCGCGAAGTAAACCGGCGCGTTGTCTATCATGTGGTGATGGCCGCCATCCGGCGTGGTGACAAGGCGCGCGTGCGGAATGTCTTCAGCCATGCGCTGAGCCGAGCGAAGCGGCATGGTTTCGTGCTCGCCGAAGGTCAACAGAGTTGGCACCTTAATGTTGTGGATCTGGTCGCGAATGTCCCAGTCCTTCAGCTTGCCGGTAACCACGAATTCGTTGTCGCCTTGGAAGGCGTTGTACACTGGGGTGCCAGTGGTGTCAATCAAGTGCGAAATGGCAGGCGGCTGCTTGCGGTCAACGTAGCTGCGGTTCAAGACGTCGACGTACTTCTGGTACTGGGCATCCTTCCAGTTGCCTTCCGCTTCGATCTTCTTCATGTACTTGACGGCCTTGGGCGGTAGGCACTCTTCGCGCACATAGTTGACGTGCTCGACGTATTCATCGATGTTGTCGATCATGGACGAAATGATGGCGCCCTTGAGGTGCTCGCCGTACTTCAGCGCATATAGCTGGGTCAAGGCGCCGCCCCAACTCTGGCCGATCAGGTAAAAATGATCCAGGCCAAGCTTTTGGCGCACTTCCTCGACTTCGCCCAGGAAGTAGTCGGTCGTGAGGTACTTTTTCGCGATTTCCGGATCCGAGTAGTCCGGTTGATCGGAGTACCAGCTGCCAAGCTGGTCGTACATGTGAACCTGAACGCCGAGGTCCTTGAGTTCCTCGCCAAAATTTTCCCAGTATTCATGGTTGCCACCAGGGCCGCCGTGCAGGCAGAGCAGGTGAATGTCGCCTTCACCCTGAGTGTTGGTCCAAAGGTGGTAGCCGTTATCAAGCGTAATAATCGTGGTTCCTTGCTTCATCGTGGTCACCGCATTTCCTTAGATTAATCTCATTCTATCACTTTCGGCCAGCGCATGGTGGCTGGTCAACAAGCGTTTTGACGCCAAGTCAGGCTAGTTGACCTTTTCGAATTCGGCCCGCATCTGGCCGATTTGCGCCTTGTCGCCGGAGAAAATAATGTGATCGCCCAGATGCAGCTGGGTGTCGCCGTGCGGGGCGATAAAGTGGTCCCCGCGGAAGATCTGGCTGATGGTGATGTCGTTGACGTATGGCAGGTTCTTGACCTCCAAGCCGGCAAAGCGCCGGTTGTTGACAACAATTTCGAAAATCCCGGCCGTGGTATCCTGCAGGATCTTCAGGGTCGATGGGGTTTCAATCAGGCTGCGCAGCATCGCGATGTTGGTCTCAAACGTGTTGTAGACTTCGACGCCTTGGGCCGCGAGTTCGTCATAGCGCGCATCGGTGGCGTTTTTGGCGTCAAAACGGGCGATGATACGTGGGACCTTGGCGGCCAGCGCGAGTTCCGCGACCGCAAAATTTTTGTCCTCATCAAAATGCGCGAGAACGATGATATCGGCGTCAAACACCTCAGCAGCTTGCAGTGTCGGTGCGGTCACGTCGCTCAACAGCGTGACCGGCGCCTCGGAGTTATAAGTCTTGAACTTGACGGGGTCATCTGTGTAAAGCTGCACGTCATACAAGCCTTTGGAGAGCTGCTGAACGATTGGCACCGTCATGAGATTAGCACCGATGATGTGGACACGCGTCTTTTTGATGTCATCTTTTTCCGCAACGTAGAAGGTATTAAACAGGATCGGACTGACGATACAGGTGATGACAGCGGCCAGCGTGAAAGCGGCGCTTTGGGTACTGCTGATGATGCCGAGGCTTTTGCCCACCGACAGTGCCGGAATGACCAACGTGATCGTGGTCGAGGTCAGAAGTGTGCCGGCAAGCGCGTTGTGCTTGCGAAAACGGGTCAATAGCAGCGGCAGGAGCAGCGCCTTGGCGGCGAAAAAGCCGACCAGCAGCACTGGGATCAGCGCCAGGCTTGCAGGGTCTTTGAACATCGCGCGCAGGTTCATGTTGGCGCCGGTCATGATGAAGAAAATGGGGATGAAGAAGCCGTAGCCGATGCTGGTCAGTTTGTCTTCGGTTTCCTCGCGCGGCCGCAGCAGCTTCATGACCATGCCGGCGAGAAAGGCGCCCAGGATGTTCTCGGCGCCGACGGACTCGGCGATGGTGACCAGTGTCACGATCAGAAAAAAGGCGAGGCGAATGTCCAGCTGCGTGGTGCTTTTATCAATTTCCGCAAACCATTGGTAAGGCTTGCGGAACCGCAGCAGCAGGAAGATGGCCGCCAAGAAAATTAGCAGGAGCAGCCAGACGCTGCGCGAAGACGTTCCGTTGATGTTCTGGTAAACCGTCAGGGCAATCAGCGGCAGGACTTCGCCCAGCGCCGCCAGCAGTAACATGGTTTGGCCAAAGGGCTTGCTCAGGAGCTCCTTTTCCTTCAGTGCGGCGATGACGACGCCTAGCGCGACGGTGGCAAAGATAATGGCCGCGAACACGATGTGCGAATATAGGCCAATCAGGTCGAGCACCCAGGCGACAAGCAGCGCCATGACGACAATGCTGCCGTAACTCAAAAAGGCGAGCGGTGCGACGCCGATTTTACCGTCGCGGTGCTTTTGGGGTTTGAACAGCGAAAAATCGATCTCCATCCCGGATAGGAAAATCAGGACAATGACGCCTAGGGTGCGCAGCTCTTCAAGCACGTCATTGCTGATGACCCAGCCCAGCAGGCTCTTGCCCAAAATGATGCCGACGATGATTTCGGCGACCGCGGTGGGAAGACTGTGAATGTTGAACTTGGCCATCAGAAGCGGTGTGAGCAGCGCCGCAAACAGGACGACGAGTAATGAAATACTTTGCATGGCGGACCTCCAGCAACCCGAATTTGTGACCATTTTACCGCAAGTGAGGGGCGTTTGCGTCCCGCCTACCAGCCGGGCTTCGGTTAATTAAAAAAATTATGTGAAAGCGGTTGACGTTTCATGAGCGAGGCCTTAGACTCGCAGTAACAAAATAATTCGTCCTAAACCGTTGAAGTGGAGATCAAGATTGTCGTGCACGCACAGAGAGCGACCGCAGCTGAGAGTGTCGTCGAACGCAGGCAGTTAAATGGACCACTGAGGGACAGACCAAAAGCCAGAGCGTAGGTGCCGCAATTCCGTTGCGGCACCGGGGCTTGAAGGCAAGTCAGTCTGTACGTGAGGTATACGTCAGTTACCGGAAGGGTGTTGGCCCTTCGTCAAGGGGCGCGCTGTTTGTGCAGCGCGCAATTAAGGTGGCACCGCGGAGTCAATCCGTCCTTAATCAGTCATGTCGGCTGGTTTGGGGCGGATTTTTTTGTTGGCAAATATTTTCCAACAAAAAAGGAGAGATTCACATGGCACAACAAGACATACATTTTGGGCAGTACGGCGGTCAGTTCGTCCCTGAGGCGCTGATGCCGGAGCTGCTGAAGCTGAACGAGGCGTTTCAGGCCTGCAAAACGGATGAGAACTTCCAAAAGGAGTTTCACCGGCTGCTGAACGATTACGCCGGTCGGCCCAGCCTGCTGTATTATGCGCGGCGCATGACTGAAGACATCGGTGGGGCCAAGATTTACCTGAAGCGCGAGGACTTAAACCACACCGGCGCCCACAAGATCAATAACGTCATCGGGCAGGCCCTTTTGGCCAAACAACTGGGCAAGACGCGGCTGATTGCTGAAACTGGCGCGGGCCAGCACGGCGTGGCCACGGCCACCATTGCTGCCCTGTTCGGCATGAAGTGTGAGATTTTCATGGGCAAAGAAGATACCGAGCGACAAAAGCTGAACGTGTTTCGGATGGAGCTGCTCGGCGCCAAAGTGGTGCCTGTCACTGATGGTCAAGGCCTGCTGAAGGATGCCGTCAACGCCGCGCTGGCTGACTGGTCGCAGCACACCCAGGACACCTTCTACGTGATTGGCTCGGCGGTTGGCCCGGCGCCATACCCGGCCATGGTCCACGAATTTCAAAGCGTGATCTCGACCGAGTCCAAAGAGCAGATTCTTAAGGCGGAAGGCCGCCTGCCAGATGCCATTGTGGCCTGCTGCGGCGGGGGGTCCAATGCAATCGGCAGTTTTGCCGCCTATCTGGACGACCCCGAGGTCAAGCTGTACGGCGCCGAGGCCAGCGGCCAGGGCCTGGCTTCCGGTAAAACCGCCGCCACGCTGGAGCTCGGTTCCGACGGGATCTTCCACGGCATGGCTTCCAAGTTCCTGCAGGATAAGGACGGTCAAATCGCGAAGGTCTACTCGATCTCAGCTGGCCTTGACTATCCGGGCATCGGGCCTGAGCACGCTGCGCTGCAGGCGAGCGGTCGCGCCACTTACGTTGGCATTACCGACGAGGAGGCGGTGCAGGCGTTTGAGTACATCGCGCAAAAGGAAGGTATTATCGCGGCCATCGAAAGCTCACACGCAGTGGCTTACACTCGTAAGCTGGCTAAGACCATGAGCCCAGACCAAATCATTATTTGCACGTTGTCGGGCCGCGGCGACAAAGACGTTGCCCAGGTCGCAGATTATCGGGGGGTCAATCTCAATGACTAACATGACAGAAATTTTCAAGCAAAAAGCAGTGATCCCGTTTCAAGTCATCGGTGATCCTGACGTGAAAACCACCGTCGCGAATGTCGTCGCTGAAGCGGCAGCCGGGGCACCACTGATCGAATTGGCGCTGCCGTTTTCCGACCCGGTCGCAGATGGGCCAGCAGTCAAGGCTGCCAATTTGCGCGCCCTAGATGGTGGAATCAGCATCCCCGAAGCGTTTGACGCCATTGCTGCGATTCGGGCGCAAACGGCTGTTCCAATCGTGCTGGTGACCTATACCAACATTGCCTTTGTGTATGGGTTTGAGGCCTTTGCCAACAAGGCAGCGGGGCTCAACGTTGCCGGGGTGATTGTACCCGACATGCCGCACGAAGAGGCACACCTGTTTGCGCCGTTTCTCGCCAAGGCGGGGGTCGACTTCATCACAATCGTCGGCCCGGCCAGTCCGGACCGCACTGCCACCGTGGTCGAGCCGGCCGTTGGCTTTTTGACCCTGTTTCCTGCACTGCCTGAACCACTGCTGGGCCAAGAACTGGGGGCGGTCCACGCGGCGTCTGCCCTGCCCATTGTGATCAATACCGCTAGTGATGATCCGGATACCATCAAGACCCTGGCGCAAAAGGTCGCCGGGGTGCAGCTGACAGAGGCGTTCGTTGGCTTGACCGAGCCGGCCGAGGTGACGGCACGCACCATTAAGTATTTGAACGCTGTCAAGTAGGCAGCGCTGATCCAGCCATGACCGCCTCTAACACTAGACGTTCATCTTCACCAATCATCAAATAAGGAAGTCGACGCGTCAGTCGGCTTCCTTTTTTATTGGCGTTAACTCAGTAAAAATCTGGGCTTGGGGGCCAGGGGGGTGAGGGGCTGTTTTCATTGCAGTGGCGCCGTGCGAGTGGTATGATTGTTCAACGATTATTTTACCTTAAGGGGGCCCTTGCGTGGCAGATCAGAAACAGCTCGAACAGGCGCATCTTGATCACACAATGAAGGAATTGGCAGCGGCGGACACCAGGCTGAGTGCGGAGGTTGCACGGACAAAGGCCGAGGAAACCAACCTGAACAAGAACTTCTTTGCCGATACCAAGATCAACCTGACGAACGATGCCGAGACCATCGAAACTGCGGCCAGCATTCAACAGCAGCAGCAGATGCTCGATGAACGCAGCAATGCCTGGAAGCAGTCGACCCTGCAGCTGGCGACAGTGCGGCGGCTCAAGAAGAGCCCGTACTTTGCGCGAATCGATTTTCAAGAGGGCCAGGAGAAGCCCGAGACCATATACATCGGCCTGGGCTCCTTCACGAACGCCGCGGGTAAGTTTGAAATTTACGACTGGCGCGCGCCGATTTCATCTATCTATTACGATGGTGGGTTGGGTCACGTTACTTACCAGACGCCGGACGGGCCGCAAACCGTGGACGTTTCCTTGAAGCGCCAGTTCGTGATCGCGGATGGCAAGATCCAAACCATGTTTGACACCACGGAAACCATCGGCGACCAGATGCTGCTGGAGGTCCTGAACGAAAAGTCGGACACCCAGATGAAGAGCATTGTCACCACCATTCAGCGCGAGCAGAACCAGATCATCCGCGACACCACGGCAGATCTGCTGTTCGTGCAAGGGGCGGCCGGTTCTGGGAAAACATCCGCAGTATTGCAGCGTGTGGCTTACCTGCTGTACCGGTATCGTGGCAACCTGTCATCCAGCCAAGTGATAATGTTTTCGCCGAACCAGTTGTTCTCCGACTACATCGGCAATGTGCTGCCGGAGCTGGGTGAGCAGAACATGGTACAGTTCACGTTTTATCAGTACGTGACGCGCCGTGTGCCGAACATTGAGGTCCAGGACCTGTTTTCGCAGTTTGAGGCGAAGCTGACGCCGAGCCAGAAGAAAATTGAGACGCTCAAGGCGAGCCTGGCCTTTTTTCAGGCGACCAGCAAGTACACGGCGTCCCTTGAACAATCTGGTATGCGTTTCCGCGACATCCGGTTCCGCGACAAGGTCTTCATTTCCCGTAAGCGGATCGAGGACATTTTCTATTCCTACAACGAAAACTACCACTTGGGTAACCGACTGGACGCGACTAAAAACCGGCTGATTTCCATGCTGAACCGCAAAGTCAAAAGTGAAATGAAGGCGGACTGGGTCCAAGACACGGTCCAGAACCTGTCGCAGGAACAGCTGCGCGACCTGCAGCAAGACGGCCCGCAGGAGTTCAAGGACAGCGACGCCGAGTACAGCTTCTTCGCGCGCAAAATCGTCATTCAGGCCTTTGGCGAGATTCAGCAGGCCATTGTGCGCAACCACTTTCTGAATGTGCGCGGCCAGTACGTGAACTTCCTGCGTGAGCTGCCACACTACCTGGACCTCAGTCAGTTTGACCTGACCGAAAGCGAATGGGCGGCCGAGGTCGACCACTTCGTCACCGAGTTCAAGGCGCGACGGCTGGCAATCGCAGACGCCACCCCATACATCTACTTGTACGATTTGATGACCGGCCGGCACGGCGAGCGGGAGATGCGCTATGTCTTCATCGACGAGATCCAGGACTACACACCGTATCAGCTGGCGTACCTGCAGCGGAGCTTCCCGAAGGCCAAGTTCACGCTACTCGGTGATTTGAACCAGGCCATTTTCACCAAGGAGAACTCGCACTCGCTGATCGCCGACGTGTCCAAGCTGTTCGACCCGGAGAAAACGCGCGTGGTCCAGCTGACCCGCTCGTACCGTTCGACCAAGCAGGTCACCGAGTTCACCAAGGCCATTTTGAAGTCTGGTCAGAAAATCGAAGCCTTCGATCGTCAGGGACCGTTGCCCGTGGTGTACGTGCGCCAGGACGAGGCGGCGCTGATCAACGCGTTGCAGGACCAGATCAAGATCGATAACGCCGCCAAGCAGACGACGGCCATCATCGCCAAGACCCTTGAAGAGGCCGAAAAGCTGCATCATACGTTGCTCGACCAAGGGGTCCAAACGACCTTGATCCGTTCCGAAAATCAGCGGCTTGCCGCCGGTGTCATCATTGTCCCGTCATACTTGGCCAAAGGGCTCGAGTTTGATGCGGTCGTGCTGTGGCAGGCGAATGCGGCGATGTTCCACCACGAAGACGAGCGGGAGCTGCTGTACACGATCGCCAGCCGCGCGATGCACCGCCTGACGATTTTTGCCAGTCCGGCATTGTCACCACTGCTTGCCGACGTGCCGATGGATCTTTACGAAACGAAGTGATCCTGCATGAAAATGTCTGAAACGATTTCTACCACGACCCACCGGATCTTTGAGGGCCAGATGAACGAGCACGGCAGTCTCTTTGGCGGTCAAACGCTGGAGTGGCTGGACGAAACTGCCAGCATCTCCGCGCACCGCTTTGCGCGCAGCCACATGGTCACGGGCTCGCTGGACCGGATGGTGTACGTGAGCCCTGTGCAGATTGGTCACGCGTTGACCTACGAAAGTTTTGTCACCGGGTATGGTCACCGGTCGATCGAAGTGTTCACGCGCATGGTGGGTGAGGACTTGGACACTGGCGAGCAGTACCTGGCCGCGTGGAGCCTGATGACTTTTGTCGTGGAAAAAGGGAGCCAGCTGCCGACCCTTGAGGCGGATACGCCGCTGGGGCAGCAGCTTCAGGCGGGTTACGCAGCGCGGACCGCTGCCAATAAAGCCGCCCGAGCGGCGATGCCCGAGATCCCGATTGACTAATTTTGATGGCACCAACAACGGTTTTGGCCATAGCAACGTGTTCCTCATTTTGAGGGCACGTTTTTTGTTTTCGTTGGCTTCAATACGACACGATGACACGTTCACAACCCATTTTGACGGATGAGAACGGGTGTGCTAAGACGTATGTGAGCGCTATCACAACCTTTAAAAGCGCAATTTAAAGTCAGGGGGATTTTCGCTATGATATTAGTCACAGGTGCTGCGGGCAATGCCGGTTCCGTAATGGTTAAGGGACTAGTTGACCGCGGGTTTGATGTTGTTGCAACAGATATTAATCCTAAGGTGAAGGACTTGCCAGGAATCAAGAAGGCCATGGTCGGCGATCTCGGCGATTTGGCTTTCCAAAAGGAGTTGATCGCTAACGCGGACCAAATCGTCTACATTCCACCCATTTACAATGCGCAGGATGATCAGGTCGCAAACTCATTCATTGATTTGGCAGCGAAGGCGAAAGTCAAACAGTTCGTGCTGATTTCCGTGATTCACTCGATTTTGAGCACACTGCTTCAGCACACGACTAAGCGGAAGATCGAGGAGCACCTACTGTACACGGCGATGAGCACCGGCATGCCATACACGATTCTCAAGCCGACGCACTACATGTACAATTTCCCGCCGCAACTGGTCATGAAGACGAACGAGTACGACATGTTTTTCCCAGTTGACAAGAAGCTGGTGGCTTGGGTCGATCCGGCTGATGTCGCGGAAGTGCTGGCCAAGGTGGTTGGCGATCCCGAGAAGTACAACAAGGCCGACTACGAACTGGTTGGCACCGGGCTGATCTCCAACCAGGAGTGCGTTGACATGTTCAACGAGGTCACTGGCAAGGACGCCAAGGCCGTTTACGTCCCAATCGAAAAGTTCCTCGATATGATGCACATTAACGACATCGTTTCACGTAATGGCCTGACTCACCTGGCCGACACCTACACGAACTGGGGCCTGGATGGCAATACCAGCGTGCTGGAGTGGCTGCTCGGCCGCAAGCCGACGACCTTCAAGCAGTACTTGAAGCGGGAATTAGATCTGTAAGGTTACTACTCGCTAAAGCGGTCTTTTTCAAAGGCCGCGGGTTAAATCACTAGCCAACTCGTTGGCTAATCATCAAAAGCTTCGGAATGTGGGAATGACCACAGGCCGAGGCTTTTTTATTGGGTGAATACACTCTTTATTCTGCGGCAGAGACTGATGCTTAACCACAAGGTGAGCGGGTGTTGATTAAGCCTTAGAACGCTGATAAATTTTCATTCCTGTTAGGTTAGCTGACAAGAGGCCTTGAGCTGATCCAGCATATCGTTTAAGATGCACAGGGAGAATGCATGACGAGAAAACAGGAGGGTGTCGAATTGGCTGTGGATATCGACTGGAATGGTCTAGGCTTTAACTACATGGAATTGCCTTACCGCTACGAGGCGCACTATCAAGATGGCGCGTGGGATCAGGGCGGCCTGGTGCAGGGTAATGAGCTGACACTGAACGTGGGTAGCCCGGCGCTGCATTACGGCCAGTCCGCTTTTGAAGGAATGAAGGCCTACCGCACCAAAAGCGGGGAGATTCAGCTGTTTCGGCCGGACCTAAACGCGCAGCGGCTCCACGATTCTGCCGAAAAGCTGCTGATGCCGCCGCTGAGTCAGACGCAATTCCTGGATGCTGCCAAGCAAGTCGTCGCTGCCAATGCGGATTACGTGCCGCCGTACGGCACCGGCGCCACGCTGTACCTGCGGCCACTGCTGCTTGGGGTGGGCCCAAACATCGGGGTCGCGCCGGCCAAGGAGTACTTATTCACGATCTTCGCCATGCCGGTGGGCGCTTACTACAAGGGCGGGATGGTCCCAACTAAGTTTATGGTCGCCAACCACGCCGATCGCGCTGCCCATTACGGCACCGGCCAAAGCAAGGTCGGCGGCAACTATGCCGCTAGCTTGCAGGCGGGCAAGTACGCGCACGAACACGGCTACGGTGATGCCATTTACCTCGACCCAATCGAACACAAGTACATCGAAGAGGTCGGAAGTGCCAATTTCTTTGGCATTACCAAGGATGAGAAGAAGTTTCTGACCCCGAAGTCGCCGTCGATTTTGCCAAGTATCACACGGCGGTCACTGCTGGCGCTGGCGCGTGATCGGTTCGGGCTCGATGCCGAGGAGACGCGCATTTCCATTGACAGCTTGGATCAATTCGGCGAGGCCGGGGCGTGCGGAACGGCCGCGGTGATCACCCCGATTGCCAGCATCACCTACAACGGTCAAGTTCACCAGTTCGGCGATGGTGGCATCGGGCCAATGACCCACAAGCTTTACGATGAATTGACCGGGATTCAGTTCGGCGACCGAGAAGCGCCGGCCGGCTGGACCGTGCCGGTTTCGCTGGATTAGCAGTGAAAAAAGACGCACCAACGCCGCAGCAACGTTAACGCTGCCAAGCGTGATGCGTCTTTTTGATTGCTACTGAGCCTTGCGCATGCCGGCTGCCGGGTAGACTTCGCAGTCGCTGGTTTGCTGTTCGGCGAGGTCGTGCAGGGCCTGCATTGCGGTGTCGCACATATTACGGACCGCAGTTTCCGTGTAGTAGGCGATGTGCGGCGACAGGATGACGTTGGGCATTGCGAGCAGCGCCTGCCACTGCGGGTCGGTAAAGCGGCCGTGTTCAGCCAGGGCCAGCAGGTCCTCGGTTTCGTGCTCAAAAGTGTCGATGCCGACGCCGCCAAGTTGGCCGGTGCGCAAGGCGGCAAGCATTGCGCTGGTGTCGATCAGGTTCGGCCGGCCGGTGTTGATCAGCAGCGCGCCAGGCTTCATCGTGGCAATGGCCGCTTCGTCGATCAGGTGGGTGTTTTCAGGGGTGCCGGGAATGTGAAGGGTCACAATGTCGCTTTCGTGGAGCAACTGCTGAAAGGTGACCGGTTCAAAAATCAGGTGGGGGTCGCTTGGCGGGTGCGGGTCAAAGGCCAAGACCTTTGCGCCAATGCCGTTTAAAATGGCGATCAAGGTGCGACCGATGCGGCCGGTCCCGATGACGCCGACCTTGGTGTGACGCAGCTCGCGGCCAATGTGCGTCGTCGCGGTTTGGTAGTGATTTTGGTGCAAATCGCGTTGCACGAGTCCGGTTTGGCGCAGCAAGTAAAGCATGTCCGTCAACGCAAATTCCGCGATGGCGTTGGGGGAGTATGCGGGGACATTGGTCACGTGAATGCAATAGTGCTGCGCGGCGCCAAAGTCGACATTATCGACCCCGGTGTTTCGCAGTGCTAACGCGTTGATGCCCAGTTTGCGCATGGTCTTGAAAACGGCGGCTTCGTAAGGCACCGTTTGGAAACAACTGATACCTGCGCTGCCTGCCGCTTTGGCCACTGTGTCAGGCGTCAGCAGCGCAGACGTTTGCACGAGGTCGTCGCCATGCTGCCGTGCCCATCGTTCGAGGTGCTGGCGCTCGTCCGGCCGCACCCCGAAGGCGGTAATTTTCATGAGGAATGACTTCCTTCCGGGTTGGGATAGAAACCTCAGTTTATCAGGTTCAAGCCAGAAAATGGAAGCGGCAACACTTGGCCTTTGACAATTCTTTGAATTATTTTGCATCAGGGTAAAAAAACTGCCGCCACGCCTGTGAAGTGACCCAGTCGCGCGGGCAGCTTGATTAATCCCCAAGCAGCGTCGTGCCGGCATGCAACTCGGCCGGCAGGACATATTGCGATTCGAGAGTGGCATTCTTATCTTCGATGCGGGTCGTCAGTAAGTCGATCATCAGCTTACTGAGGGCGGAGATCGGCTGAACAATCGTGGCGAGCCCGGGGTGGGTCGTTCTGACTGCCGCCGTCCCATCGTAGCCAATGAGTTTGAGTTGACCGGGGATGGCCACTTTTTGGGTTCTGGCGATTTCCTCAATCATCAAGGCGGTGAGATCATCGGTGGCAAACACCGCCTCCGGTCGTTGCGTCTGAATCAATTGCTGAAGTCGCACCCACTTGAGTTGCGCTGACATGCTGAAGGGTAACTCCAGGACGTGCGGTGTTAGAGCACTTTGGCGCATGACCGCCTGATAACCGCGCAGCCGTTCATTGGTCGGGCTAAGTGGTCGATTAGCGCCAGTCACGATCCAGATGTTTCGAGCGCCGGTTTTGACCAGTGCATTGGTCGCCAGGCGGCCCCCCTCGAAGTTGTCCGAGGAGACGATTGGAATCGTGGTGCCGAGGTGGCGGTCAAATGCAATGACTGGGGCAGCAATTGCCTCGTATTCTTTGATGGTCAGGTTGTGGGTGCCAGAGATGATCCCATCGACTTGGTTTGCGAGTAGCATTCGAACATAAGCGGCCTCTTTCTCCGCGTTGTTTGCGGAGTTACAGAGAATCACCCGGTACCCCTGATCAAACAGCTGATTCTCCAGGCATTGAACTAAGTCGCCGAAGAACGGGTTGCTAACGCCAGGAAAAATCAGGCCGATCAGCTTGGTGCGCTTACCTTGCAGCGAGCGGGCCAGCGAATTTGGCTGGTAATTTAGTTCTTTCATCGCGCTCTGGACTTTGGTTCGCGTTTTGGCAGAAATTGCCCCGTAATTATTGATCACGCGCGATACCGTCGTAATCGACACGCCGGCCAGTGCCGCGACATCCGCTAATTTTGCCATTGGCTGCTCCTTTAACTCATATTATTCAGACGACGACCAGTGGCGGCCGTCACTAAGCCAGTATCTGCGGTCATGCGCCATGGTGCGCTGACCTGAGGAAAAATCCGACCAGAGGCGAAGTGCTGGCCATTCGCCACCGACAGCTCAAAACTAGAATGATCCAGCCACAATTGGAGCCGCTGAGGCCCGGCAGCGAGCGGCACCGTTCGCTTTGTACCGTACTGCAAGGCGAAAGGCACGCCGGTTTCAGTCCGGTCAATGGTCAGCGCCTGGGCTGCCGAATCGATGGTTAAGCTCAGGCTCTCTTGCGCGTTGCCAAGCCGGATCTGACCGCTGCGGTGCGCGGCAGTGGTCAGCGTGATCACTTCCTGCAGGTTTAGTTTATCATGCAGCGGCGCGAACGGGGGCCCAAGCAGCGGCTCATCGATTGGTACCTGGTGAAGGCGGCCATTTCGAATCCCCAATCGGCGCGCGAGACTATAGCATCCCTGCCAGCCCTCCTGGTCGCTGGGATAGGAGAGGTCGGGCAGGCCCATCCAGGCAATCATTAAAGCCTCCCCGTTCGGTCTATTTACCACATGGCCGGCGTAGGCATCAAAACCTTCATCCAGCAAGCGCAGGGGACTAGGAACAATCAAAGCCGCGTTTTGCCAGTCAATGCCGGCGGCCACCACCACCGTGTTGGGATAAACATTCTGGTACGCGCAGTCGCGTTGCGCCATGCCTTGAGGACAAAACAGCAATGCGACTTGGCCGTCAACGAAAGCGAGATTGGGACACTCGATCATTTCTCCCAGTGTGGTCCGGCCAAAATCAAGGGGGCCGATGAGCTGCCAGGGGCCGGTGGGGGCAGCAGCCGTATACAAAAGAATCTGTCCTTGCTTATCTGCACGTTGAGCGCCAATCAACGCGTAGTAGGTGCCATTGTGTTCAATGAGCTGAGGATCGCGAAAATGCGAGGTGTAGCCGGCTGGCGGCTCTGCGATCAATGGCTCAGCCAGCTCGGTGATGTGCCCGGACCGCTCCATCCAAGCGCCAAGCTGCGTGGTGCGGCGGCCGCCGTCCGCGGTTCTCACGTTACCGGTGTACATCATGAATAACCGGTCTTTGACTGGTAGCGCCGAGCCTGAGTAGACGCCATTAGTCGTGTAAGGGGAGTGGGGGTGAAGCGCGGTCCCCTGATCTTGCCAGTGCGCGAGATCGTTGCTGGTCAAGTGGCCCCAAGATTTGAGCCCATGCACTGGCCCAAATGGGAATTGCTGTTTAAACAGGTGCCACTGATTGGCGAAGTAGGCAAAACCGTTGGGATCGTTGATCAAGCCACTTCTCGGTTGAATGTGGTAGCCTAAGCGCCACCGTGAACGCTGCTGCTGGGCCTCAAGGGTGGCCAAGTAGGCTGGTGAGTAATTTTGATAAGGGGTGGAGCGCAGGTCAGAGTTCCCTTCAAGCACGTGATCACCTCCTGATTGACAAACGTTTACATGACTATTTTAGCATGATTTACGCATGCTATTGCAAGAAATGCTAAACGTTTGACAATTCGTTTTGGAGGCGATTACACTTAACCTATGCTCAACCAGTAAGCAAAAAAGAAATGGGGGAATTATCATGGATCATCGTCAAGCGGCCAAGGATATTCTGGCTGAGATCGGCGAACATAATATTGTGGCAGCTGCCCATTGTGCCACCCGGCTGCGGTTAGTCGTGAAAGACGAAAGTAAAATCGATCAGCAGGCCTTGGACGCCAATCCGGCAGTGAAAGGCACGTTCCGGGTGAACGGTCAGTATCAAATCATTATTGGCCCTGGGGACGTCGACAAAGTGTACGCTGAACTGATCAAGTTGACCGGTCTCAAGGAGGCCACAACCGACGATTTGAAGGCTGTTGCCGCCAATGGCAAAAAGGCCAATCCGTTGATGGCGTTAGTCAAAGTCCTGTCTGATATTTTTGTTCCGCTGATTCCGGCTTTAGTCGCTGGCGGGCTGCTCATGGCCGTCAACAATGTGCTGACGTCACCGGGGCTGTTCAGTGCTAAGTCATTGGTCGATATGTATCCCGGTATCAGTGGCATTGCCGGCATGATCAACACCTTCGCCTCTGCGCCGTTTGCGTTTCTGCCAATTCTTCTCGGCTTCTCCGCCGCTCGGCGCTTTGGGGGCAACGCTTTCCTGGGCGCGACCATGGGGATGATCATGGTGATGCCGTCGCTGGTTAACGGCTATGATGTGGCCAACGCGCTGGCCACCGGGAAGATGACTTACTGGAACATTTTTGGCTGGAACATTGCCGAGGCTGGTTATCAGGGTCAGGTGCTGCCGGTGTTAGTGGCCGTCCTGATCTTGGCAGTGGTGGAAAAATGGCTGCACGGCAAGATGCCGGCAACTTTGGATTTCATCTTCACGCCGATGATCAGTATTATCTTCACGGCGTTCATCACGTTCGCGTTTGTCGGGCCAGTGCTGCGCCTGGTTGGCGACGGCCTCACCAACGGCTTGGTGGCGCTGTATGATGCGTCCGGGTTCATTGGATCAACGGTGTTCGGCCTAGTGTATTCCCCAATTGTGATCACCGGGCTCCATCAGAGCTTCCCGGCCATTGAGACCCAGCTGCTGGCGGACATTGCCAAAACGGGCGGGGACTTTTTCTTCCCCATTGCCTCGATGGCCAACGCAGCGCAAGGGGCTGCCTGTCTGGCCATCTTCTTCCTGACCAAGGACAAGAAGGAAAAAGGGCTCGCGTCATCCTCCGGCGTTTCTGCACTGTTGGGCATTACGGAACCGGCGATTTTCGGGGTCAACCTGAAGAAGCGCTACCCGTTCTTCATTGCGCTGATCGGCAGTGCGGTGGGTTGCTTTATCGTTGGGCTGTTCGGTATTCGCTCCAGTGCGTTAGGGGCGGCCGGCGTGATCGGGTTCATCTCCTTCCCTGTTGAGTACTACGGGCCGTTCTTCTTGGCCATTGCGCTGAGCATTGCGGTGGCGTTCACTGGTACGTACGTTTACGGTCGAAGGTTAGCAGTAGGACAGTCGGATGAGCCAGTGCAAGCCCCAACGGATCCCGCCGCTCCAGCTGTCAGCGACGGAATGATCATGGCCCCAGTGTCTGGCCTGCCGGTGAGTCTGAAGGCCGTGAAGGACCAAGTCTTCGCCACAGAAATGATGGGCAAGGGCGCGGCCATTACGCCCACCGACAATATGATTTATGCGCCTGTCACCGGGACCATTACCGTCGCCGATTCGACGATGCACGCCTATGGGATCAAGGCAGATGACGGTGCGGAGGTCCTTATCCATCTGGGGATCGACACCGTTAAACTCAATGGTCAGTATTTTAGCAGTCGGGTCATGCCCGGCCAGCGGGTTCAGGTCGGCGATGTGCTGGGAACTGCGGACTTTGCTGCAATCAAAGCGGCGGGGTACGATGCCACCGTGATGGTCGTCGTCACCAACACACCAGCGTTTGGCGAGGTGGCCCCGATTGAGTCCGCACAGGTTGAGCACGATCAGCCGCTGGTGACACTGACTCAATCCCCAGGTAAGCAGCCAGCTGCCGCGCTGTGAGTCCAAGCCATTAACTAAGCCACGCGCAACTTCGGTCCTTCTGGAGTCGCGCGTGGCTTTTGCGTGTGAACGTGCGCATGCGATGGATACAGTTGGTATTCGCCAAAGGGAAGGGCTAAAGTGAAGGCAAACAGATTGTTCCACGGAGGTTTGCGATGCCAAAAGATTGTCTGATTTGCCAGAGAATTGCCGCCATTCGCCAGAATGAGAACCCATACTTAGTGCGAGAGCTTGCCACCGGCTATGTGGTGCTGGCGGACAGCCAGTACTTTGAGGGCTACACGTTGTTTTTAGCCAAGGGCCACGTCACGGAACTGCATGAGTTGGCCCCCAAGACCAAGTTGGTGTTTCTCGAGGAGATGAGCTTGGTGGCAGAGGCCTGCAGTCAGGCATTTCATGCCGACAAGATGAACATCGAGCTGCTTGGCAACGGGGATGCCCATGTGCACTGGCACCTTTTTCCGCGTCATGCCGGGGACACGGCCAAGCCCGGTCCAGTGTGGTGGACCCCGATGGAACAACTTTACGGTGATGACGTGGCAGCCGACCCAGTGTGGCTTGGCAAACTGAAAGCCGCACTGAACCAGGCACTTGACGCGGTTCTGCTTACACGTGTCGGTGAGCTTGGTGCAGTGCACGACTTGACGCTGAGCGACACCGCCCGGAGCGGTCAGGCCGGCCAACAGCCGACGGACTGAGGCTTTTTCACTTGTAAGGCCCACAAGCCGTCGCGAAAGCGCTAAACTAGACAGTAAATCAGTATCAAGGAGTCGTTATGGAATCAGAAATGAATTACTACAAGTTCAGCCGTGCGGAATGGGCGAACTTTCACGCGCACAACTTTGCCTCGGTTACCGATGAAGAGTTGGCGCAGTTGCGTTCGCTGAACGATGTCATCAGCATGGACGACGTGAAGACGATTTACTCGCCGTTGCGGCACCTGATTCACATTCGGTACAAGGATTACCAAGACGACGAGCGCACGCTGGCCCAGTTTCTAAGTCTGTCCTACCACAGCCATCCGTTCATCATTGGCATTTGCGGCTCGGTGGCCGTGGGCAAAAGCACAACGGCGCGGCTGCTGCAGCTGCTGCTTTCGCGCGCGTATCCGGATAGACGCATTCAGATGATCACCACTGACGGTTTTCTCTACTCGAACGCCGAACTGGAAAAGCGTGGTATTCTGGACCGCAAAGGGTTTCCGGAAAGTTACGACATGGACCTGCTGATCCATTTTCTCAACAACGTTAAGAATAACAACGGGATCGTGCGGGCGCCGAAGTACAGTCATCAGATCTATGACATCGTGCCGGGTGAGGAAGAGGTCATCGACCACCCGGACATCCTGATTGTTGAAGGCATCAACGTCTTGCAGCTGCCGAGCCAGCAGCCGATTTACATCAGCGACTACTTTGACTTTTCGATTTATGTCGATGCCGACCCCAAAAACATTGAGCAGTGGTACTTGGAGCGGTTCGGCATGCTGCTGGACACGGCGTTCACCGATCCGACCAACTACTATTACCAGTATGCGATCGGCAACCGCGACGATGCGTTTAAAATGGCCAAAGAGGTTTGGCGCGACGTCAACCTCAAGAACCTGAACGAGTACATTCTGCCGACCAAAAATCGGGCGGACGTGATTCTCCACAAAACCGCGAATCATTTGATCGATCAGGTCGCGCTGCGCAAGTTCAATTGATGAGGTTCTTCTCATTGAAAATTGACCAGCGCGCGAATTTTCCGTATAGTAGTAACAATTCAAAAACAAGGGAGTGTGGGCACACTTGGCAAACCAGGGCCAGGATTATGACAAGATCATCGTCCTTGATTATGGGAGTCAGTACAATCAGCTGATCACGCGGCGCATCCGCGAGTTCGGGGTCTATTCCGAACTCAAACCGCATACCATCACCGCGGCGGAAGTCCGCAAAATTGCGCCAAAAGGCATCATTTTCTCCGGCGGGCCAAACTCGGTCTACGACGACGGCGCACTGGGCGTGGACAACGAGATTTTTGAACTCGGCATTCCGATCCTTGGCGTCTGCTACGGCATGCAGCTGATGGCGCAACGTCTCGGTGGCGACGTCGAACCGGCTGACAACCGCGAATACGGCAAGGTCGATATTACCGTGACGGACAAAACCGCCAAGCTTTTCCAAGATTTACCGGACAAGCAGACGGTGTGGATGAGTCACGGCGACTTAGTGCAAAAGGCGCCGGCCGGATTCCGCGTGACTGCGACCTCACACAACTGCCCAATTTCTGCGATGGACGACGATGCGCGCAAGTTTTACGGCATCCAGTTCCACGCCGAAGTTCAAAACACCAAGTACGGCCATGAGATCCTGCACCATTTTGCCTTTGACGTTTGCGGTGCCAAGGCCAACTGGAACATGGGTGACTTCATCGATGATCAAATCGCGTCGATTCGCGCCGAAGTCGGGGATAAGCAAGTCCTGCTCGGCCTGTCCGGCGGCGTCGACAGCTCAGTGGTGGCCGCGTTGCTGCACAAGGCCATCGGCGAACAGCTGACCTGCATTTTTGTGGATCACGGCCTGCTGCGCAAGAACGAAGCCGACCAGGTGATGGAAAGCCTCAATGGTCGTCTCGGTGTGAAAATCATCAAGGTCAACGCGGCTGATCGCTTCTTGGGTGACCTCAAAGGGGTCACCGATCCCGAGCAAAAGCGTAAGATTATCGGTCGCGACTTCATCGAGGTCTTCAACGACGAAGCGCGCAAGCTGCACGGCATCGAGTACCTGGCCCAGGGAACACTGTACACTGACGTGGTCGAGTCCGGCACTGACACGGCGCAGACCATCAAGTCTCACCACAACGTCGGCGGCCTGCCAAAGGATCTGAAGTTCAAGCTGATCGAGCCGCTGAACAAGCTGTTTAAGGATGAGGCCCGCGAGTTGGGCGAACGCCTCGGCTTGCCGCATGACTTGGTCTGGCGTCAGCCGTTCCCAGGCCCAGGGTTAGGTATCCGTGTTCTCGGCGAAGTCACCAAGGACAAGCTGGAAATCGTTCGCGAATCCGACTGGGTCCTGCGCGATGAAATCGCCAAGGCCGGCCTGCAAGAGAAAATCTGGCAGTACTTCACCGTCCTGCCTGGTTTCCGTTCTGTCGGCGTGATGGGAGATGGCCGGACGTACGACTACACCATTGCCATTCGTGCCATCACCTCAATTGATGGTATGACGGCAGACTTTGCGCGCATCGACTGGGACGTGTTGCAAAAGATCTCGGCCCGTATCGTCAACGAGGTCGCTCACGTTAATCGCGTGGTCTACGACATCACCTCGAAGCCGCCGGCAACCGTCGAGTGGGAATAGACAGAATCGGCTTATAAATGCCGGTATATCAACGTTTTGATGACTGCCTAACCCGTTCGTGCAACTATCGTGCAACTTCTGGTGCAAGTCCAGCGGTAACACCGTTGTTTTGAACCTGCGCCACGTCTGATTTAGCGGTCGAAATTTCGACTAGACCATTCAGCCGTTTGGCGGCCTCAAAGTTCATATTCGGATATAAGTGCCCGTAAGTTCCGAGCGTCGTCTGAATATCTTCGTGGCCGAGGCGTTCTTTAATCACCAGTGGGTTCTCACCCAGACTGATCAATAACGAAGCATGTGAATGCCGTAAAGCATGAACGCGGATGCGATGAACTCCTGCCAGAGCTGCATGCCGTTTAATGATTCGCATGACCAGATCGCGGCGAGTAGGAACGCCGTTGAACGATAGAACAAAATCAGTTTTACACTCAAGCGCTTGTGTTTTCTTCCAATCGGAGAGAAGCTCAAGCGTTTTTGCGTCCAGTGGAATCGTGCGATTGCTGGCTTTGGTCTTCGGTGTGGAGAAGGAGTAGTTCGTGTAGCTGCGTAACCACAGCGTCTTGTTGATCCGAACTGTGCCTTCCTCAAAGTCGATGTCGTCCCACTGCAGGGCGGTTGCTTCACCGATGCGCATGCCAGTCATAAACAGAAACCACAGGGTGAAGAAGCAGAAGTGCTGGTAGAAGTCTTCGATATAGAAGGTCTTGATGACCGCCTCGAATTCTTCCTTCGTCCAGAAATCCACTTGGTTTTTCACTTTCTTAACGTTGCCGACAGTCTTAGTGGGGTTCTCGTTCATGAAGCCAAGCACAATAGCTCGTTGGAAGACGCGTGATAGCATGCATTGGACTAAGCGGGTGTAGCTTTTACTTACTTGACAGGTCATTTGGTTCTGCCATTTCTGTATGTCCACCGGCTTGATCTTGTCCATGTACATGTGCTCAAACATCTTGAAGTGCTTCAAACTGGAACGCCGACTGTCGTAGGTCTGTGGCTTCACTTGATTCTTGTACCACGGAAGAAAGAATTCTTCCCAGAATTGTTTGAATTGAATGTGTTGTTGGTCACGTTCCGCGACAACTTCCTCTACACTGCCACCGACCATTTCCTTGTAGGCTTTGCGTGCATCACGACGTGTCGTGAAGCCACCAACCTGCTTCTGGATCTTCTCGCCTGTTTTAGGGTCAACACCGAGGTAGGCGCGGAAGTAGAAAGTACCATTCTTGCGTGTTTTGATTGGGTCTGTTGTTGTAGCCATGTTTTATTTCTCCTTTGGTGCTTCGGAGTGCATGGTTTTGGCGAGTTCCGCCAACGTGCGAGTGCTAATTTGGAGACCCAGTATTTCTTCAACAGCAGTTACCGGTACGCGTCCGAGCTTCGGGCTTTTGTAGTAGGGAACACCTTTACGTACCATCAGCAGCTTAGCGCGTCTAATAATGTCCTGTGCGCGTGAGGCACCATACCCAAGAGCAACCAGTTCGTGTTTCGTCATCGTGATCACGTGAACCATATTCTTCTCCTTTCCGGGGAGCACGGATCGTACCGATGCTCCAGTCTACCATCCAAAAGTTACTTGCAACAATACCTGGTGCAAAAAACAATACGTGTTTCGTCATCATTCAGCCCGGTTCCAACCGGCTATCGAGGATCTTAAATAGAGCCTCTCTCCCTTGTTTCGTCAGGGTGACGTGCAAGTATCCGGCTCACTGGGTTAGTCGCTCGCTCGTGAGAGGTCGTGGCGTTTTGGGGCCTTCGTTGCTGAATGATGGTATTCAGTTGTCAAAGAACGTTGGCGGGAAAATAAAAACCCGCTTCGTATATACAGACAATGAAAGCGGGTCGAAATGAAAGAAATGGCAAAAAAAGATTATGTTTTTTTCTGACCGGTTTTTTTTGAAGATATTGCAAGGTGTTTCTCAACATCGAAACACTTTGCAATGTAGATCAGTTTGATTTGAAGCTCTTGCCTCAAATCCGGATCAATATGCCGTTGCCCGTATCTGGCCTCGTAGTCAATATCACGACCAAATAATTCAAGCAAGAGCGTAATAGCGTCGTTGTCCTCCTCCTGAACTGCTAAAATAACCGGTACTAGGTTATCGATCTCTGAGTAATGCATCGAATACCTCCGCATCCATTACAGATTTGTGTATGCTACCCGAATTCGTTCTAGTGCACGCTGACGCCGATAATTTACTCCTTGACTTGTTTTGCCACTACGGTTGCCAATTTCGACGTCGTTGAGTTCGCCATAATAATATTGATACAAGACCGTTTTATCCGTTGAAGAAAGTGTGGAAACTGCTCTTGATAACTTCTCACTTTCGATGAAATCTTCAAGATGCTCGATTTCCTCATTGGTCAACCTGAATTCATCGAGATGATAGGGATCTTCGATTTCTTCCAGTAGCCAGGCCTCCAGTGGTGTTTCCTTGATTCGCCGAAGAGAGGCCTTATACCGATTGATTCGTTCATTTTTGAGGGCTTGTTGTACATAGCGAATAAACATTCGTGTCACTTCTTGCTCACTACTCATTGGGTTATCCTCCTCGTTTGATTTATTGGGCTACATAATTCCAGACAATTTTTTCGGTCGCTTATGAAAGCGATTCCCAAATATTTCTTTGACGAATTACCTGATGGAGAATTGCTGCACGAAAAAAGAATCGACCGGTAGCAGTGAATGCATACAGGTCGATTCTTGATCGATAGCTTATGAGATAAGTGTTTTGAGCTGTCCGTGGGAGAGATCCTTATCGAGAGGATGGTTGTCGTTCGGAAACAACCCGGTAGTAGATATTTCCGGTCAGTTTGTAGACAAGAACGTATACTAGCGCCAGAATGGCCAATGTGATCAGCGAGACATTGAGGAAGAAGTGCCAGTTTGTGAGACCGAAGACGTGTAGTAGACGCTGAACAAAGGGTAATGCAACGCCTACGTGGATGATCGCAACTAGCAGGGGCAAATACCTAGATTGCAATAATAAAGTTACCACCTAGAAAGAGGCTTGCTCACTGCTTGAACTGGGGTTTGCCAACGGAGACATTTTCTAGGTTTGTTATTGATAAGCGCTGTGGCTTGTTGAATATCGGTCTCTGAAACCTGATCAAACTGTGTTCCCTTCGGGAAATAGTAGCGAAGTTCTCGATTGAACCGTTCATTTGTGCCCCGTTCATTCGGGTGATAGGCGTGGCAAAAGTAAACCGGTATCCGATAGCGCTTTGTAAGCGCCTGATCGCAGGAAAACTCTTTACCGTGATCAACCGTCACTGATCGAACCGGACCCGGAAAGTCCACCATCAGTCTTGCAAATCCCTTAAGAACAGCATTTTGTGATAAGTTTTCAAGCTTAGTTGTCGCCATTAAACGTGTCACCCGATCGACAATGGTCAAAACAGCAGCCTTTGACCCGCGACCACCGCGAACTGTATCCATCTCTAAATGTCCTTTTTCGGTTCGCCGATTAGCTGACTCACTGCGAATCTCAATTGAGGTGCCTACTGCTTGGTTATAGCGCGACCGAAGGTCTTGTCTTCTTTTATGACGTTTACCGTGATCAAAGAGTTGGCTTGGCTGAAAATCGACTTGTCTTTGATAAATCCAGTGGTAAATCGTGTGTGGCGCACAGTGAACGGCATAACCGACCATTTCAGGGGACCAACCTAGGTTTAGCTTCTCAGTTACCATCCGCTTCAACTTAGGCGTTAAAATCGAGTGCCGACCACAACGATGCCGACAAGTATCGGCATGATCCTGAGCTATAATGGCGCAGTAATCACCTTCAGGGCAACGGTGAAGCTCATGCCTAATAGAAATACGAGAGCGGCCTAAGGTCGCGGCGATGTATTGAATCGTGTGGTGTTGCATCAGTTCTATCTGAGATCGTTCAATTAAGGTTATAATGGCCATGGGACCTGTCCTTCTCTCTAGATGGTATGTTATGCAAACACCATTTTAGCAAGAACGGACAGGTCTTTTTTCACATTTTCTGGGTGGTAACTTTAATTATGCAATCTAGGATAGAACACCGTCAATAATTGGCTGTTAATTGTTCGGCGAACTTCTCGTCTAGATAGTGACTGTCTAAAAATCTAAGTAGTCAAGCATGTCAACCAATAAGTTCATTATTTCGTTATACTGAATCCATATAAATTCACCGATCTGACGTGTTTTCCTTGCACTTCTTAAAAAAATTCTCGAAGGCTATCTTATGGCATATCGTCACAGTCCACTTCAACTCTCATTTGCATCATTTGGTGCCGCTTTGAGCACACCGCTTAGCTCGGACAACGAATGGGTTCAATTGGCGGACATCATGCCGTGGAAAGCTCTTGATGAGGCATACCAATTAGAGTTCACCAAGAATACCGGCCGGGCAGCGAAGCCTTTTCGCTTACTATACGGCGCTAGTTTGATCCCGCAGCGGATGGGCTTGACTGACCGTGGTGTCGTTGCGGCAATTTGCGATACGCCAGCGCTCCAATACTTCGTGGGTCTTTCTGAGTACAAAGCCGTCGCACCATTCAGCTATTCAAGTTTGACACATTTTCGCAAGCGAAGCGCCGATATCTCGGCGCTGATTACCGACATCATCAACGATACTGTGCGCGCTAAGATTGAAGCGCTGGTGCCATTTAAGGTCGACACCGTGATCACCGATGCGACGGCAGTTCCTATCAAGATTAAATATCCTCAAGACACTGTGCTACTCAATCAAGCCAGACTTAACCGGCCGGATTGGCTGAATCACACCAGACCCAAAATTGATCAATCAACGGCTTGAGCTCCGCCTGCCGATGTCGCAGGCGTTCCTCTGCAGTTAGGTTCTTCCATTGCTCCTCGAGCTTGAACATCTTGTTCAGTAGCTCCAAGGGTATCGTTGAACGAAACTGTTCCTTGACCTTTACGGCATCATCATAAAACTTTCGCCGCACATGTGCCCAGCACCCCACTCTCGTGACGCAATCACCCAAACTGTTATAGGCTGAATAACCATCGCACTGAAGTACACCAGTGAATCCGGTATAAATGTGCTGGGCAAACTTAACAGACCACGTATCACCATACCCTAGTGGCCTTGCTTATAAGAGAATTGCTATACAAATTTGTTCAATTTTCATTCATGAAAATTAGTAAAAATATACCCCAAGAGCTTATATATCTCCCAATCTTAAATTATTAATATCTTGAGATTTGTGTACTTTAACATACTTTGTTAAGTCATGAATAGGAATAAGCAGCTCATTTGCATCTATAGAATCATCTAAAGCCAATCCCACTCTATATTCTCGTTGATCCTCGAAATAAGCGGGTTTAACTAAGTAGAGAAAATGTAATATACTTTGTAACGAGGTATCAGTTATTGAGGATCGACTGATCATTTTTGTATCATTGTTGATGAAGATCCCGTTGATCTTTGATATATTATTTTCCTCGTATAGCTCAGCTTTTTTGTAATCCTCGTCATTTAGATAATTCACAACTTTTGCAAATAGTCCGGATCCTTTCAGGCTATTGTCTTTCAAGTAATCTCCAACTTGTTTACATAACTCATTCAGTAATTTTGGACTGTTTTTTGCGCTAATGGTTATAAACGGCCTATTAACTTTATTACCATTTTTATCTAAATTTCCCTTTTTTAATTTTTCTACGATGTTAGGATCCAAAAAGCCATCTTTAAAATCCTTATCGCTTAGCATTGTAAAGCAGGAAACAAAACAGCAATGCCTTAGCAAACTCCAATTTTTAGCTTTTCCCTCTGAATCATCAAATTTTAGATTAGGGGGCACAGTACCAGTAACCATCTTTTCAGCTTTTCTATAGCATAGAACGTCTTTTAAATAGAGATCAGTTTGTAGATAGTTGTTTGCAATAACATCATTAGGTACAAACTGCAATAAAGCAGGTGCAACCATTTTAAACGTCCCCTTTAAATTATTTCTACGTCAAATAAATATTAACACTCCGCCTAGATTGTTGTTACTACTGGTTTATCTGTATAATGGATTGAGTAGAGAAGTTAAGGCGGCGGCTATTTCCAATCGGAGGTGGTGCTTATGGTGTTAAACCTTTAAAGCCCATAAATCCTAACGAAAGGAGTAGCCTAAGTGTCCCGTGTCGGACGCTTTACAATTAATGTTGGCTTTCGGTACTTTTATCGTACCCCAGTTATTTTTTGCTTTATCGCCCTTACTTTTAGTCAAATATAGAACATAAAAATAAGCTTCCATAATTGTACGACTAATTAGTAGCTGTTGAACTAGGCCGCCATATCTTCGAGCCCTGTAGTAAATTTGTACCGTATTTGGTAGGTCACGTCTTCAAATTCTGCCAAAATCAAAATTGGTATCGCAAATACCCGCATCAGGGCCAACACATTGCTCAAGACAACAGCTTCATCAATCTTTACAACTAGTGATTCCGCAGTTCGACTGTTCACCAAATCAAGCCCCACTGAGCCTTTCATAAAGGCAAACCGGCACTCAATGGCGCCACGACGATTCTCGGCGTCGGTATCTTTGCGACGTTGGTTCGCATCGATATGTTTTGGGTGGCGACCCAGTTTGGGACCATAGATCTTGATACCTAGGTCCTTGCACAATTTCAAGTTCGCCCGATTACGATATAGCGTGTCTGCGAGTACTTCATCTGGGTAATCACCGTGTCGGTCGTAGTAGTGATCTAATGTTGCTGCGAAATCTTGGCCTTCGAAAAGGGCCCCAGTTTACAATTCAAGTGCAACACCTTAGCGACTAGACCAAAAAGGCCATG